>CAZFKK010000004.1:0-4851 GCA_964519735.1 uncultured Taibaiella sp. | reverse complement strand
GCGCAGGGAAATTTTCAGTGTCCACCCCTTTCTCCCAATGCACAAAGCTGGCCGCACTTTCCACCGTTCCGGGCATTTTATAAATCAGGGGAGATTGGTCGTTGGGAAAAAGTAAAACTCTCTTTTTCCCAATAAACTGGGTATGAAAGATATGTGCTAAGTCAATGTCGTAATGCATATGGGCAATAGAGCCGGCTCCCCCGACAAATAACATAGGGAAAGGCGTAAGGAAACCATGGAGCAGGTGAGTAGGATAAGTAAAGTCTTTTTTTAGAAAGGGAGCATGTTTGAATAAGTTGAACAGGAAGATACGCCATTCAGAAGGTCCTTTACGAATCATATCCAGATAATCGCCAAATTTCATGACATCATCCCCCCCGTTGACCAATACCTTGGCCCCGGCCCTGGTGTTGTTATAGACAGGCACCTCTACTGATCCTGCTATCTCCTTAAAGTAATCCCAGGTCCATTTCTCATAAGCAGTCCATTGCCGGGACAATTTTTCTATAATAAGGGGTTTGCCTGGAAGAAGGTATTCCTTTCGGAATTTTTCGGAAGTTATCTCCCGGACTCTGTCTATTTCTTGTATGTGCATAAAATAAAATTAAAAGAATCAAGATCTGGTTAAGTTTTATTTTAGAAGAAACATCAATACTTGCTGCTACAAAGATAGAAAAAAAGAGAATGGTTTTAATGGGTGAGAAATATAGGGTAAAAAGGATCGTTTCAGGATCTTTAAGCTGGAAAAAAGGGCAGGGAGGGAAATTATATCAGTGGCCATTTTATATTTATGAAAAATAAGAAGTCCATTCAGGGTAACCTGAATGGACTTCTTATTTTTTGAGGTACAGGCAAGATTAATTGCAGTATTTCCCCATTTATGGTTATGTTAAATCCGAAAACCGGATTATTTCTTAATAATAGAACTCATCACTTTCTGATCTACAATAACCGGGTATTTTTCCTTCAGTTCCTGGTTCCATTTCTTCTCCAGGTAATCCTGGTAGTCGGCGATTACAAAGCCTCTGGCTTCATCCAGGTTCTTAGGTTGGGGCAATGTATGCAATTTCTGAGGCAGGACAAAAGAGTAATTATTCTCAGCATTCTTAAATATAGATGTCGTTTTGCCTTCAGTAAATTCTGTTTTATCAATCGGGAACCTGTTGAATTCATAGCGGCCATTTTGCTGGGAAAGTCCCGAGGCTTTACCTGATTTTCTAACCTCTTCCACTGCTTCTTCTACATTGTTTTGGTGCTGTGCCATGGCCTGGTGCAATGCGATCAATTCAGATTCGTCAGGAGACTGGAACACGATTCCCTCAAAACCTGCCTGCCATTGGTAGCGTGCCTGGTTCAAAGCATAAAACTCTGCCAATCCTACTGTATCTTTTGAAGCCTTGCTCCAGACGTTTTTATCCATAAGATCAAAAAGCAGGATGCCATCCCTGTATTCTGTAATGAGACTCTTGAACTCAACATTGTTTTTCTCCAGTGCATCTTGTTGCAGGTCATTAATCTTCATATTCTGATACATGCCATACAGATCACGCACCGTAGCTTCTTTATTACCCATTAATTTGCCCTTGGTAATGTCATAAGCATAATTCATAAAATCGCTTTGGCTGTATTTTTGTCCACCGACTTCGAATAAGGTAGCATTATAGGACTGGAAGTCTTCGGGACTAAATCCAGTAGTTCTCAAGAGGGAATCTGAAGGTAATGCAGCAATCAGTTGTGTGAAAGGCTCGCTATATTCTTTAAAGCCATACTCTTTTTTGATTTTTTGCTGGTAAGCATCTTTGGCTACAGTAGCACGGCTATCATTTTCCACTCTCCTGGTCACCTGGTCCCTTATGCTGTCAAAAGGTTGCAAGGGTAATTTTTCAATTAGTTTAATAAGGTGGAAGCCATATTCTGTTTGTACCGGTTCAGAAACGTCGCCGGCCTTTTTCAAGGCAAATGCAGCCTGTTCGAATACCGGGGTCATTTTACCTACTCCGAAGGGTTCCAGTACCCCTCCTTTGTCCCTGGAATAACGGTCGTCGGAGTTTTTCTTAGCCAATTCTTCAAATGAAGCACCGGATTTTAACTGTTCTTGTATATCCTTAATTTTTTCTTTGGCTTCGTTAATGCCTTCTTCTCCCCTGGATTTTTGAGTAGCCACCATAATCTGGGCTACCTTTAATTGTCCCCGGTTAGGACGCCGGTCTTCTACCTTCACGATATGGTAGCCAAACTGTGTCCGGAAAGGTTTGGACACCTGTCCTTTGGGTGTATTGTAAGCAGCGCTTTCAAAGGGATAAACCACCTGAAGTGCAGAGATATAGCCTAATTCCCCACCCTGGACAGCAGACCCTTTGTCTTCAGAATATTTTGATGCAAGCTCTGCAAAGTCTGCTTTCTTCTTTGTGACAGCATGGTACAGGCTGTCTATTTTTTGATAAGCAGCAGCGGTATCTTCATTTGGTTTTAAGGTGATCAGGATGTGAGCCACCTTGACCTCTTCTTTCATACGTTCATAGGCCTGCTTTATCAGCTCATTGGTGACATTTTTGTCCGACAGATAAGTGCGGGCCAACTGCGCTTTGTAGTTGTTGAGTTCGTTGATCACCGCAGAAGTAGTGTCGAGCTGCATTTCCTCTGCTTCTTTCACCTTCATCCGGAATAAGGAGTAGAGATTCAGGTACTCATTTACAGACTTTGCGCTGTAATCAGGTTTTTTCTGAACATTATTCTTCTGATAAACCTTTAAGAAATCACTCTTATTTACTTTGTTGTCTCCGTAAGTAAATAAGGTTTGTGCTGATGCTGCATAGGTTAAACAGGATAGTCCTATGCCTAAACCTAAAGTTATTGGAGTTAAAATACGCATATTTCGATATGTGTTTTTTTTAAGAGCGTAAAGATAAAAAAGTATTTTTTGGGAAGGAGACTATGGTGTTAACAGGAATGTTAAAGGCATTCCGCCGGTTTTAAAATGCCCTGCTTATGCCTATAAGCCACCTGGCGGCCCAATATTGGCTTTCTCCCATAGGCGGCCGATTCAGGAAGAAGGGCAAATCCAGGCGAATAGTCAAAGGTTTTGCTTTTTCAAAAGGCCCCCATTTTTTAAGGGTCAGTGCCGCACCCAGGCCCGCATCTATCCTTAAATCCGATACCAATGCTGCAGGAGTGGTTGTCCAATAGTCCGGTATGCCCAGGCTTACCGGTGGAAAGGCACTGAGTTCCATGATACCTGCATCTGCAAATGCATAAAGATGGATACTCAACCATCTTTTTGTGAGTGCAGGTTGCCAGTTGAAGTAAGAGGTGAAGTCTGCTTCCAGGTTCAGCGCGGCCCCGCTACGGCCTTTATAGCCTACGTACGTATTGCCTTGTCTCTGATCGAAAGCGAAATAGCCTGTATAGCCCCTAAGGTTAAGCCCGCCGCCAGCCTGGAAGTGGTTGATGGAATGATGAGAGAAGGAGGTCCAGCTATAGGGAATAAATCCCTGTGACCGGGTATACTTCTGGTCCATCATTTCTTCAGGATTAGCCCCTGCAAGGAACAAGGCGCTTTCGTAAGGGACGTGGTTGCCAAGACCGTAGCGACCGAATATCCTGGAGCGTATCCATAATTTATGAAACCACCGGCTATTTACCGTTTCCAGCTGTATATAATTATAGTCAAAGGCCTGACCCAGGAAGGGAGCACGAATGTTAATGCTGACCTGGCCCGATCCCCGGTGGTATAAATACCGGGTGTTATACGCCAGGTTGACCGCGTTGTTGTACTCACTTCTATAGCTGCTCCACTCCCGTTGGTCCATCAGGTATTGAGGTATAGGGTTACGGACCAGGCTTTGCAGGGATAGGTGAAATGTATTATTGGAATTGACAGACCAGTTGACTCCGGCCTGATTCCGCCATAAACCATCGAGGAAGCGGGTATTGATATAATAAGTCCATCCCGGTAAGGAGCGGTGGACAGGTGTTTCAAAATGGAGGGTATAGTTAAGCCATTGGCCTGCTCCTGCTTTGCCGGTTGCAGGTACGTCTTTAAACCTGTTCCATTGCCCTAGCTGAGTGTTGATCCAAAAATTGCCTTCTACACGGGCCACCTGGTCCAGGTAGGCTCCTTCGAAATGAATACCCGCCTTAATGCCATCTATAGCGTTATACCATATATCGGGACGGAAATACATCCGGTAATGCTTCCAATCCTGGACGGGCCATAATCCTCCATCCCAACGGGCTACTATTTTTTTTCTGCTGATCAGACTTCCCGGCGTTTTGTAATTGTTCAACATATTGATGTCTGCCAGCCGGTATGTCGTATCTATCTGTATATGCCTGATGCCTGAAGGGGCATAAACCATAGCTTTATATTGCGGGTTCAGCTTACCCCATCCTGTCCACCGGGGCAGGATAACCGCATGGGTATTCTTTGTAAACCAGGTATTGGGGATGTAATAGCTTTGTTGGTTCCCCTGTTTATCTGTGATCGTAAAATCAAGCGGCATCTGCATAGCGCCCTTACGTCTGAAAGTAAGTTCTATGCTGTCCGTATGCTTACTTCTTTTTATCCTCCCTATGCCATAATCTATGGGTTTGGTGGTCTCCAGCCATTGGTCAAAGAACCAATTGAGGTCTGTCCTTGTGCAGCGTATGATGGCATCACGAAAGTCTTCAGGGTAAGGATGGGCAAACTTCCATTGATTAAAATAATGTTTTAAAGCATGCTGGAATAAGGAATCGCCCAGGACATATTTAAGGTTATAAAGCATGGTTGCCGTTTTATAATAAACCAGCCGGTATCCGCCACCATGACCCAGCGCTCCCTGGAAATCATCTGAATGGGTATTGAGCTGC
>CAZFKK010000003.1:29319-43074 GCA_964519735.1 uncultured Taibaiella sp. | reverse complement strand
AAACCCTTTCAACACTAAGTTGAAAGGGTTTTTTTATGTGTATAACTCCAGAAAGATACTATGGCTAATTGCACCGGAAATATCGGCAAGCAGGATAATTCTACCTTGAAATACCCAATTTCAAGCCAAGGGAAGCGGAATTAAAAGCCTGCTTGGGGACTTGGCTGTATTTCCATCAGGCACCAGGAGGGTTTTCCAACTATCCCGGTGATTTTCAGGTAGCAGGATCGGGTTCAGCATGTCCGGCCTTTTTCGTTTTATCTGCATTCAATGCCTTCTGCGCTACTTTCCCAACAGTGAGTCCCTGGACTACTATAGAAAATACTACAACGAAGTAGGTTATTTCCAAAAGGATGTCTTTATAAATTCCATTACTCATCGAAAGAACCAATCCTATAGAAACGCCTCCCCTTAGTCCGCCCCACACCAGGACCGTCATGGAGCCCCTGGCGAAATATTTGGAGAAAGGCAAGACCAGCATAGGGAAAAGTATGGAGATCCACCTGGCCAGAAGTACAATAACAATGGCCACGCATCCAAGCAGCATATGCGCCGTAAGGTCAGGAATGAGTAAAAGCTCAAAGCCTATAAACAGGAATAACAGGGCATTCAGAATCTCATCGATCAGTTCCCAGAATTTGTTGAGATAATCTTTAGTGACAGAAGAAGTAATTGCTTTATTACCAATATTGCCAATAAATAAGCCGGCAGCAACCATAGTCAGCGGCCCTGAAAAGTGAAAATAATGTGCAATCAGGTAGCCACCCATCACTACAGATAGGGTGATTAATACGGATACCGTATAGTCGTCTATACGTTTTAATGCCGCAGAAGCCGTAAGTCCTAACAAGATACCTAAAAGTAATCCTCCGCCGGCTTCTTCTAAAAGCAGCCAGCTAATGGACCCGATGGAGATTTCCAGGTTGTCCATTTGGGTTAATTGTAAAATAACGGCAAATAACACGACAGCTACACCATCATTAAATAAAGACTCCCCCGCTATTTTAGTTTCCAACGTTTTAGGTACGTTAGCGCGTTTTAATATCCCGATAACGGCGATGGGATCTGTTGGTGATATTAAGGAGCCGAACAGAAGGCAATATAAAAAAGGCAGCTCAACATTCACTAAAGGTGCGACATAATAGAGTAGGCCCCCGACCATAAATGTAGATATGATCACGCCTACAGTGGAGAAAAGTATAACGGGCATCGCCTGATTCTTTAAATCGGAGAACTTAATATGTATGGCTCCCGCAAATAACAGAAAATTAAGCATTGCTCCCATAAGTACTTCAGTAAAATCAAACTCCCTGATCAGGTTGAACAGGCTGAGACTTGTTTCCGGAAACGACTTGGCGCCAATGAACCGGATAACAAGGGAAGCGATAATGGCGATCAGCATGATTCCTATAGTGCTGGGTAATTTCAGGAAACGGTGGTTGATATAGGCAAAAAGTGATGCCAGTACAATAAGTACTGAGAAAGAGTAATATAATTCCATATTAATATAAGAAATTCAATGAGATAGTTACAAAAATAGCATACTCAATTTAAATGAGCACATATAAATATTATGTTGCTAACTGTTTTCCCGATATTCTTTTTGGGTAAGTGCCTTACTATCTATAGGCTACAGCGATTTTTTTTTGAAATATATTTGGAGTTTATCTAAAATATTTTATACTTTCACCCGGATTTGCAGGAACAGTTCCCGCAAATCCATTATTGACAATTGCTTATCCGATAATTCTATGCACCCAATTCCTACCTCTGAACAACAAAATTCAGCAACTCCGCCTGGAAGCGCTCTGTCCAGGAGAAATTTTTTGAAATCCGGATCCCTGATAGCTGCCGGCTTGGCTTTTGGACTCCCCTGGTTTGGAGGGTGTACCAAATCCAGAGCAGAAGCTGAAGCGATCTGGAATGAGCTGTCCGAAAGCTTACAGGGAACATTATTACGCCCTGATTACAGTGGTTTCAGGCAAATGGCTGCCCCCTGGGCGCTGCAGTACGATAATGTTTTGCCAAGGGGGATTGCACAATGTATCAGTAAAGATGATGTAAAGGCCTGCATCTTATGGGCCAGGAAGCATCAAATCCCGGTTATTGCAAGAAGCGGCGGACATTCCTATGGAGGGTATTCTACGACTACTGGATTAATGATCGATGTATCGCCGATGAGCAAGGTGGAATACGACGGCAGCACACAATTACTTAAAGTAGAGGGGGGGGCAAGAAACAAACATGTTTTCGCGGCAGGTAATCAGCACCAGGTAGCGATCACCCATGGCAGATGTTTTGAAGTGGGGGTTTCAGGTTTAACGCTGGGAGGGGGTATTGGCTTCGATATGCGGATGAATGGTTACACCTGCGATAAGCTCTTGGAAACAGAAGTCGTATTGGCAAATGGGGAAATAATTACTTGCAATGAATCTGAGAATAGTGATTTGTTCTGGGCATGCAGGGGCGGTGGCGGTGGCAACTTCGGCATTCATACTTCTTTTGTTTTCAAAACATTTGCTACCGGCCATATCACTGTGTTCAACCTGACATGGGATCAAAATATAGAAAATGTACTGGAAGCTTCGCAGGTAATGATAGCCGGTGCTCCTGATACATTAGGTCTGAAGTTGAGCATCCATGCAGTAAAACAATCAGGTAACCCAGTGATCACGTTGACCGTCATGGGAAGTTTTGCCGGTGAAAAAGAGACTTTGACACAAATACTGAATCCCATGATTGCAGTACAGGCACCTCAAACCATGATGATGGAGGCAAAACCTTACTGGGAAGGGCAAGAGATCCTTTCGGAAAAAGGGGACCCCGAATACGCCCATGAAAGATCAAGGTTTATAAAAGGATACCTGGACCCGTCTGCGATACAAACCATTATCAATAATCTTGGCAGCTGGCCCGGTACGAGCAAAGGTGTGACCTGGAAATTCTTTTTATTGGGCGGAGCTATAGATAATAAGTTACCGGAAGAAATGGCTATGGTACACAGAGGATATACGATGCTTTCCAGTATCGATCTGGAATGGACAACGGAGGACAGCAGTGATACTATTGCTGTTAATGAAGCCTGGCTGGATAATTTTCATCAACAGATGGCGCCTTTTACTTCGGATCACTGCTACCAGAACTTCATTGACCCCCACGAACAGGATTATTTACATGCTTATTATGGCCAAAACCTGGACAGGCTTACCATAGTGAAGAATAAATACGATCCGGATAATATGTTTACTTATGGGCAGGCTATACCCCTGTGACCGGAACATTGGCATGTTGCTTTTCAACGGGAATAAATACTAAAAACAAACAACATTCTGTTTATGCTATGAAAAATATTATTGTTCTGTTCGGGGAAATGGGATGCGGAAAAAATTATTGGGGAGCGCGCGTTGCTCAGGAAATGGGGTATGTCTTTTATGACGGAGACCTGGCTGCCCCGCCGGAGGTAGTTGAAAAAGTATCCCGCTTTAAGCTACTAGACAGGGAGCTTATACTTGACTTTGTGCATCAGCTATGTCTTGTGATCATTGACAAGGTGCCTGCTACCAACGGTATAGTAGTGGCCCAGGCGCTCTATTTTGACCAGGATAGGAAGTATATAAAGGAGGAGCTCGGCCGCCTGGGGTATCATGTTTCTTTTCAATGGGTTCGTCCCCCGTTTTGGCGCAACCTGAAACAAATCTATTCGAGACCGGACGGATTCAGGTGGGTGGTATATTGGCTAAGAAATAAACGCTGGTTTCAAAAACCGACACATGAATATATTTTGATCAGGTGAGGCTTAAAACCTGTTTTTAGGCCTGGTTAACGTTGATCATCCTGGTTAAGAATGATCTCTTCATTGCTTTCTGATATTGTAGTTCCCTGGAAGAGCTTTCTTAACAGGGCCGCTGTCCAGCCTCCTAAACCCCCGGTAAGAAATCCTGTTATTGTGGTCAGGAAGATAAGCAGAGTGTACGATGGTAGCGAAAATAATTCTGCCATTTTCCTGCTCAGCAAATGTTCGTTTCTGAAATCCTTGATCAATGCAACCAATAGCCAGCAAATACCTACACCCAAGGCTGTGGCTAAGAAGGAACCGGCCGGCTTCAGGGGCAGGAATAAGATGACGATAAAAGACAGTAACATACAGGTCCACCAGGGCAGGACCAATAAGGTGAAATAGGAAAGGGTAGCTGTAAGTAAGAAAATAAAAAAAGCGCGCATAGTGAGGGCCGGAAAATTTAAATCTGTAGCAAGTTAAGTAAGTTTTGCATTTTTTACTGCACTTTTGTGTTTTCTAATGAAAAACTTAACTGCTTTTTTCCGGTTAATCCGATGGCAAAATTTGCTGATTGTGGGTCTTACCCAGGGGTTTGTATGGGCCAGCGTCATCAATCCTATGGGCAGGTGGAGTGAATTACCTGTTTTTTTGAATGGAATTCATTTCTTTCTTCTGAGTCTTTCTACAGTATTCATTGCGGCGGCAGGTTATGTGATCAATGATTATTTCGATGTCAGGATTGATGCTATTAACAGGCCGGGCAAGGTAATTATAGAGCGCGTGATCAGCAGGAGAGCGGCCATCTTATGGCATAGCATATTCAATGTGGCGGGTTTTTTGCTGGCCTTTTATCTAGGTTACCGGCAGGGTAATTATGCTGTTGTTGCTGTGCAGTTGCTGTGCACCGTACTGCTATGGTTCTATTCTACTACTTTTAAACGGAGGTTTGTCATTGGTAATGTAATTGTTGCTTTACTTACTGCGTTAACCGTATTGACCCTGGCGGTATATGAGCCTGCTTTGTATCCTCATATTAATTTTGATCTTTTTTTGCACTGGAAGGGGCGGGTACTGGTCAACCCTTTCGGGGTCATTATGGTATATGCTTATTTCGCTTTTATGCTTACCTGGATGCGTGAACTGGTCAAGGATATGGAAGATTTCAAGGGAGATGCAGAAGACGGATGTGTGACCATGCCGATTAAAATCGGCCTCAAGAGGTCTGTTTATTTTGTTTTTTTGCTGGGTATATTGACGATCATTCCGTTGTTCATTGCTGCCCTTAAGCTTTGTTTTGGGGATTGGGTGCTAATGGGCGTTTACATGCTGGTTTGCCTTGTTGTTCCCTTAGTGGTCTGGCTCGGCTTCCTGACCCGGAAAGCTCATTCTGATCATTATGCTTTGGCAAGCCGATGGCTGAAAATAATCATGTTGTCGGGTATTTGCTCTTTATTACTTTACTATGGATTACAATATTTATAGTGCTCCTTATTATTTATATTATGTCAAAAATTATTCTTGCTTCTCAATCTCCCCGTCGAAAACAGCTTCTGGAACAGGCAGAAGTTGATTTTACTGTATTTACAGCCCATGCAAATGAAGATTTCCCGGATACGCTTTCTTTAGAAGATGTTCCCGTTTTTATTGCGCGGAATAAAGCTGCTGCTGTCAGGGAAAGCTTAAGTGACGAACCGGATAGTCTGGTCATTGCTGCAGATACTGTGGTCATCCTGGAAGGGAGCATCATTGGCAAGCCAAAAGACGAAGCGGATGCCATAGCCATGCTCAGGGCGCTTTCAGGTAAAGTACACCTGGTGATTACCGGCGTAGTGCTGCAGACTGCGGCAGAAACTGTCGTATTAAAGGAAATAACAAGCGTACATTTTCGTAAGCTGTCAGACCGCCAGATTCTTCATTATGTGCAACATTACCAACCTTTTGATAAGGCCGGGGCTTATGCTATCCAGGAATGGATAGGTCTGGTGGGTATTGAAAAGATAGAAGGCGACTTTTATAATGTGATGGGTTTGCCCATAAGTAAGGTGCTCCCGGTGCTGGAAAAAATGGATAGGATACCCCAATAAGTATCCTGTCCTTTCCGTTGTTATTCAATATCTTCAATGGGTATTATCTTTTCGTTATCATCTGGTAAAGGAGTGGTATTATTGTTCCCCTTTAAGTAACTGGGTAGCTCCATACCTGCCATTTGGAACAAATCATTCAACGGGGGAACAGCACCCATCATCCCGGAAATAAAATTGGATGTTGCTGTTTTACCATGTGCAGACCCCTGCGCACCATCCCACACGGTGATCTTATCAATCTTAATATTTTTCACAGCCTCTACCTGGGTTTTTACGAGTTCCGGTAATTTGTCTGCAATCAAAAAAGTAATGGCCTGGCTTGGGCTGCCTCCTGCTGCTTCAACAATTTTCCGGTAACCTTCGGCTTGCTTGGTAAGAATTTCATAGATACCCCTGGCTTCGGCATCCATTTTGGCAAAAATGGCATCTGCCTGGCCTTTGGCTTCTCTTCTTATTTTTTCTGCTTCGGCCTCTGCTTCGATGATCTGCCGTTCTTTATCGATTTCTGCAGGTATTACAATATTGGCTTTTTGAGAAGCGCGTTCTCTTTCTGCACGGGCAAGTTCTGCTGCTTGTTCTGCAGTATAGGCTTCCTGTAATGCCTTGGCCTCTTGTACTTTTTCTGCGGCAACAGCTATGCGTGTTGCTTCTGCTTCTTTTTCCCTTCTCAACGCGTCTGACTGGGCAATAGCGATCTTAGAGGCATTTTCCCCTTCTACCGCTGTTGCATTATTGGAAGCTATATTGATCCGGGTGTCTCTTACCGTTTCGGCGATCCTTATATCCCTGTCTCTTTCTGCTTCTGCTTTTCCTATATCTCCATAACGTTCCTGCTCCGACACACTTTTTTTGGCTTCATTGATGGCTTTAGCCGCAGCTTCTTTACCCAGAGCTTCGATATAACCACTTTCATCACGCAGGTCGGTTACGTTGACATTAATCAGCTTTAAGCCTATTTTTTTAAGCTCAGCATCTACATTAGAAGCAACATTTGTCAGGAATTTGTCCCTGTCAGAGTTGATTTCTTCAATGTCCATGGTAGCAATAACTAGGCGAAGCTGCCCAAACAAAAGGTCTTTAGCTAATTCCTGTATGCTTTCCATCGTTAAGCCGAGCAGGCGCTCTGCTGCATTGCTCATGACCTCGGGTTCTGTAGATATTCCTATAGTAAACCGGCAAGGAACATCTACTCTTATGTTTTGACGGGAAAGGGCATTGGTCAGGTTAGCTTCGATGCTCATAGGTTTTAATTCCAGGAACGAATAAGCCTGGAATACGGGCCAGACAAAAGCTGCCCCGCCATGTATGCAGCGGGCGGTAGAAGTGCCGCCTTCCTTATTTTTGCCGGTTTTTCCGTAAAT
The DNA here is from genome assembly GCA_964519735.1 of uncultured Taibaiella sp. Classification (GTDB taxonomy): domain Bacteria; phylum Bacteroidota; class Bacteroidia; order Chitinophagales; family Chitinophagaceae; genus Taibaiella. Next base: position 35,851 of record CAZFKK010000003.1, on the reverse strand, counting down.
AACAAGTATTTTGTCGGAAGGACAACGTTTGTACCTCGAGAGGAGCGCTGCGAAAGTGACAAATAATACGACAGCAAAAACAACAACTAAGACTAAGTAACTCATAAAATAAATGTATTCAAAGGGTGGAAAATCAGGTCAAAAATGTGCTTATTCAGTGGTGAAAAATAACTCAGGAGCCCTGTTCGCCAAACTTAAGAAGGTTGCCGGAAGGATCCATTAAATAAAATTCTTTCATTCCCCAGGGTTGTAAAGTTAAGGGAACCCTTACCGGTACTTTGCCGGCATATTTATTGTATAAAGAATCTATATCATGAACCCTGATGTACATGCTGGATGATTCCGGGATACTTTTATCCGCACATTTCCACAGATGAAATTCCTGCCCGTTAAGGGAGAGTATTAACAGATCATCATACGTTGCTATTAATTGACAATCAAGTTGCCGGGTATAATACGATTTTGCCAGGTCGAAGTCGAGTGCCGGCAATTGAGGTACCACGTTAATTATATTAAAAGCCATTTAAATTGACGTTTGTAGGGTAGGATAGTGATTAAATCGGTTCAACAAGCAGGAGCTCTTCATTGATAATTTGTACTACTTTTATCTGTCTGCCGGTTAAAATACGTTCTCCATCGGTTATCGCGTTTATTTCTCTTAAGGTGCCCTGGATTTTTACATGAACTTTTCCGGATCCTGTTTTCGCAGAGGGGATAGTGAGGTAAACTTCGCCGGTCTGATGTAAGGCATTATGGATATTCATATTGCCACTTTGCTGCATTCTGGCCATGGAATAGAAGATGAACAGGACTGCTGCTACTAATATGATGCCACTGAAAGCGGATAAACCTACCAGTATAAATTTATTGGTGATGGCAGGGTTCAGCGAGATAGCCGTCCATCCGAAACCGAGTAAGAAATTGATGAAATTCCGGAAGGTAAACAACTGGAAGGGTTGGTCTCCGTAACCTGTATCATCAGCCATAGAGGTATCCGTCTCCCCATGACTATCCATGCCCAGGAAAGTAAGCGCCATCTGTATCAGAAAAATTACAGAGACAGGTAGGGTAATCAACCATAAGGTTTTTTCAAATAAGGATAAAGATAGCCACCATTCCTGCATAATTATTTCCTGTTTCTGATGAAAAACGAAAATAACGAAAAGTGGGGACAAAAAGAAAACTTAAGGATGATCTCTCCTTGAAGTTTAAAAATTAAGCATTGGATCTCCTGATTGTCTATAAGAGGAGGTTAAGGATCAATTAAAATGTTGCCCGTCATTTCGGGAGGGCGGTCAATACCCATATATTGAAGTATTGTGGGGGCAATATCGCCCAGTTTTCCGCCTTTTAATTGTCCTTTATAATCTTTGGAAATAAGGAAAAAGGGCACCAGGTTTAACGTGTGTGCCGTGTTGGGGCTACCGTCCTCATTGATAAGGTAGTCGCTATTGCCATGGTCTGCTGTGAGGAAAACGGTATAGTTATGCTCCAGAGCCACAGGAATGATTCTTCCGACACAAGTATCCACCGTTTCCACTGCTTTAATGGCGGCATCCCATACGCCGGTATGGCCCACCATATCGGCATTGGCAAAGTTAAGGCAGATAAAGTCGGCGGTTTCTTCTCTCAGTTCAGGCAGAAGAGCCTCGGTTAATTGATAGGCACTCATCTCAGGCTTTAGGTCGTATGTGGGGACATCCTGTGGTGAAGGAACCATGATCCGTTTTTCTCCTTCGAACGGGTTTTCCCTGCCTCCGGAAAAGAAAAAGGTAACATGGGGGTATTTTTCAGTTTCTGCCATCCTGATTTGCTTGAGGCCATGATGTGCCAGTACTGCTCCTAAGGTATTGTCGAGATTATCATTGTGAAACAGGACTGGAACGTTTTTATAGTTATGGCTGTATTCAGTCATCGTTACAAAATGCAATCTTTTCGGTTCCATCTGGAAATGAGGGAAGGCTGTTTGCGTCAGTGCTTCTGTTATTTCACGACACCGGTCTGTTCGGAAATTATAACAAATTACGGCATCATCATCCTGCATAGTAGCCAGGGGGCGTCCCGATTCATCTACGGCAATTATGGGTGTAATAAATTCATCCGTGACTCCTTCTTCATAGGATTGTTGAATAGCCAGATTTATTGATGTAGCAGGGGTGCCCGTTCCTTGGGTAAGGGCTTCATAGGCAATTTTAACCCTTTCCCATCTTTTGTCGCGGTCCATGGCATAATAGCGTCCTGTTACGGAGGCTATAAAGGCAGGTGTGTCCTTAATTTGTTGTTGTAAGATTTCTATATAATGAATGCCGCTTTTAGGATCAGTATCCCGGCCATCTGTAAAAGCATGTATCGCGATCCTGGTAAGTCCGGCTTCCTGGGCATATTGACAAAGAGCTGTTAAATGATTGATATGAGCATGGACGCCGCCATCGCTTAACAGGCCGATAAAATGTAAAGTTTTGTTATGATGTTTTGCATAGTTAAATAGGGAATTAAGTACTATGTTGTCTTTGAGTGACCCATTCCTGATGGCAATATTAATTCTTTCCAATTCCTGGTAAACAATACGTCCGGCACCAATATTTAAATGCCCAACCTCTGAATTGCCCATCTGTCCTTCAGGAAGCCCAACATCTTCTCCATTGGTTATGAGCGTGTTATTTGGATAGGTAGTGTATAGAGAGGAAACAAAGGGCGTACGGGCATGGGCAATGGCATCAGATTGGGGCACCTTGCCGATTCCCCATCCATCCATTATAATTAACAGAGCACGTTTCTTATTCATTAGAATTGCGTTGTCTTTTATTTGCGGATCAGCAGTAAAGAATAGGGGCAAAGATAGCAAAGAGCGGCAGGTATAAAACGATAAGCTGTTTTTTTATTTTCCCTTTTGCGTTAATATTGCTTCATATTCATTAATATGGCATAATTATTGCTATCTTATAGTAGATTTGTATTTAGACTGTATGTGATATCTGGTGATGAAAAAATATGTGAGCTGTCTTGTTTCCATTATGTTTATTTTTCATACTGCCGTTGGACAAGCGGAAGTAGGACGTGTGGCTTTAGCTTTGAAAACCGGTGATGTATCGTCTGTAGCTAAATATTTTGAAAAAGTCGTAGATGTTACCATACTTAATGAACAATCTACTTACAGCAAATCTCAGGCCGAACGTGTGTTGAAGAGTTTTTTTTCTAAAAATAATGTAAAGAATTTTTCTGTCCTGCATACGGGAAGTTCCAACGGTGACAATGTGGTCTTTGTTATTGGGGAGTTGGATACGGAACAAGGCCCTTACCGCACTTATATCATGTTTAAACAACGTAGGGATAAATCCTATTTTCTCCAGGAAATGCGTGTGGAGCAGTAATTATTTATAAGTGTATTTTTATCCCCTTCTTATTTTTGCTATTTTTGCTTCTTTCTCCACGAAATGATGTAAAAAAATATGGCAAAAATTATTCCTTTCAGAGGGTTACGTCCCAAAAAAGAACTGGCAGACCAGGTGGCTACTTTACCCTATGATGTATGTAGCGTAGAAGAGGCACGGCAGTATAAAGATAATCCATATCATTTTTATCATGTTACCCGGTCAGAAATAGATTTGCCTGAAGATACTGATGTACATAGCACTCTTGTGTATGAAAAAGCTTCTGAAAATCTGCAACAACTGATTAAGGACGGAATACTGGTTCAGGACGAAGACCTTTGTTATTACATTTACCGGTTGATTAGGAATGGCCGGTCGCAAACCGGCTTGGTTTGCGGGTCTTCCATTGATGATTATAATAAAGGGATCATCAAAAAACATGAGTTTACGCGACCTGAAAAAGAATTAGACCGTATAAATCATATTAAAGCTACCCGGGCCCAAACCGGAGTTGTCTTCCTGGCTTACAATAATGTGGCTGAAATAGACCGGATCATTGAAGCCTGGAAAGCGGAACATGAGCCTGAATATGATTTTACTGCAGAGGATGGCATTCAACATACTATCTGGGTAGTTAATGACTATAGCAAGGTAAGCCTGATCACTGAAATGTTTGATGAGGATGTTCCGGCTACTTATATTGCCGACGGGCATCACCGGGCAGCATCTGCTGCTAAAATAGCTCAGGAATTTGAGGAGCAGGAATTGCGCATCACCGGAGATGAATCTTTTAACTATTTCATTACCTGTATATTTCCTGCCAATCAATTGGAAATTTTGGATTATAATCGTGTGGTTAAAGATCTGAACGGTTTATCTGCTGATGAATTGCTGCAAAGACTGACCGACAGCTTTTCGGTTGACCTGGTTGGAAAAGAAGCATACAGGCCTCAACAGCCTCACGAATTTGGCTTATATATCGAGGGGGCCTGGTATCGGCTAACTGCAAAGGACGATAGTTTTAGCCATGATCCTATTGGTACATTGGATGTGAGCATTCTTCAAAATAATGTGCTGAGCAAGATATTGGACATCAATGATCCCCGAAAGGATTCCCGTGTTGAATTTGTAGGGGGGATCCGGGGGTTGAAAGAACTGGAGAACCTGGTAGATAGTGGAAAAATGGCTGCTGCTTTCTCCTGTTACCCGGTTAGTATTGCACAATTATTTGAAGTGGCGGATAGCGGCCTGGTTATGCCTCCCAAAAGCACATGGTTCGAACCTAAAACCAGGGATGGCCTGGTTATATACAGGATCTAAGAAAAGCAGGGTAGTGCAATTTTAAAATCATTATAAATACATTCTTTTGCAAACGCTTACACAATATGATGCTGTAATCAATTCCTGCCGGTTGGTCTTTTCAAAGAAAGCAGTAGATTATGGTACTTCCTGGCGCGTTTTACGCAGTATCTCCATAGTAGATCAGATTTATATAAAGGCATGGCGTATTCGCCAGATCCAGGAGAAGGGTATGCAGAAAATTGAGGATAGTGTAGAAAGTGAATGGATGGCTATCGTTAATTATGGTCTTATTGCGTTGGTGCAATTGTCGCTTGCGAAAGATATTTCTTTTGAACTTACGATAGCTGAAGCAGAAGGTTATTATGACGAGCAGGTGAATATTGTCCGGACATTGATGCTTCAGAAGAATCATGACTATGGGGAAGCCTGGCGGGAAATGAGCCAGGAAAGCTTTGCTGATTTAATCCTGACCAAGTTATTACGTATTAAGCAAATTCTCACGAATGGAGGCCAGACTATAATTTCAGAAGGTGCAGACAGTAATTTTTGTGACATTGTGAATTATGCTGTATTTGCTTTGATCCGGTTGCGGTATTAAATAATGGTAGGTTACCTTGTAATTATATTCAGATATATGAAATGTTTTTGTGATTTAGGGACTAATTCACAACTTCTTTACCTCAATTCTTACATCATTTCTTATTTTTACCCTTCACTAAATCCGTTTTAGAAATGGCTCAAATCGACACAACGTCTCCCCGGCCCAACCGTGGCATCGGTTTTTATCTTTTGCAGTTTATCAGGATCCTGGTAGGGGTATTGTTTATTTTCTCGGGGTTGGTTAAAGCCAATGATCCTTCAGGCCTGGCTTACAAGATGGAAGAGTTTTTTGAGGTATGGCATATGAATGGACTGACGTCGTTTGCTTTGGTGTTTTCCGTCATTATGATCGTCTTTGAAATTATAGCAGGGGTCGCTCTGTTGTTAGGTTATGCCTTCCGGCTATTTTCTTTTTTGCTGTTATTGCTGATGGTTTTCTTTACTTTCCTTACAGCCTATGCCGTTTTTTCGGGAAAGATAAAAGAATGTGGTTGTTTCGGGGACTGTATTCCGCTGCAGGCCATGCAGAGTTTTATTAAGGATCTGATCTTATTGGTATTGGTTATCATTTTACTGGCCGGACGAAACTATATTCTTCCTTTATTCAAGCGCTCTGTCAATACTTCTATTTTGATATTGTCTTTATTCTTTTCCGTATTTATACAATGGTATGCTTTGGAACATTTGCCTTATGTAGATTGTCTTCCTTATAAAAAGGGTAATAACATTTGGGCGAAAATGCAACCTCCGGCAGGATCTACGCCTGATGTATACGAAACGACCTATGAGTTAAAAAACAGTCAGACAGGAGCTACGAAAAAAATGGGAGATAAGGAGTACCTCAGCTCGGGGATCTGGGAGGATAGTACCTGGCAAATTCATGGTGAGCCAACAACAGTGTTAGTGCAAAAAGGGAATAACATCCCGGTAATTACTGATTTTAAAGTTATGGATTACGAGGGGAATGATTATACGGAATCATTGTTGAAAGAGCCCGGTTATAACTTCGTCTTTTTTGTAAAGGATGTTGCCACTGCATCTACTAGAAATATTGATAGGTTGCGGATGCTTATAGAAAAGTGTAATAAAAATAATGTAGGCTTTTTTCTGCTCTCTGCAAATTCGAAGGAAATGACGGAGCAGTTTGTAAGCACCCATCAACTTAAAGTTGATTATTTTGTAATCGATGGTACTGTATGTAAAACGGCAATGCGCTCTAATCCGGGATTGATGTTGATCAAGGCTGGAACTATATTAGG
>CAZFKK010000003.1:13447-29309 GCA_964519735.1 uncultured Taibaiella sp. | reverse complement strand
GCAAATGGAGTTACAATGATTACCCCCGGGATTTTGAATGGGCAGGTGATCAGTTAAAGCTAAAGTAATGTTGTGTTTTTACTTTTTTTGCATACAAAATCAACTATATTGATTGTTTGCTGTTATGATCAGTAACTAAAACAAAATTTTATGGGAGGTTTACTTTATCTGATCGCTGTAATATTGGTCATTGGTTGGCTATTGGGATTTTTTGTATTCCATGCAGGCTCAATTATTCACGTTTTACTTGTTATTGCGGTTATTGCAGTTTTACTGCGGCTCATAAGGGGGAAGAGTGTCTGAGGCACCACCTTCTTTGGTAACAGAGCAAGCCCAGGTTGAAGTCTGAGAAAATGATTTTTGTGGTGATCTTTATAAATTGCGGGCATAAAAAAAAGCACACTAAAGTGTGCTTTTTTTTATATGCATGGTGTCTTTTATTGGATCTCGATTACCTTATTAGTAGCGAGAGCGGTTTCTTTTTTGGGCAGTTCCAGATGAAGGATGCCATTTTCATATTTGGCTGAGATCTTCTCTGCATCTACCTTTTCACCTAGTGTGAAGCTGCGCTTGAAATCACGTACTTTAAATTCCTTACGTAACCATTGGCCACTGTGCTCCGGTTGTTCCTCTTTCTGGTTAAATGCAATAGTTAGGACATTGTCATTTACCTGGATTTTAAGGTCTTCCTTGGTGATGCCAGGAGCTACTACATCAATTTGATAGGCAGTGTCCTGTTCGCGGATATTTACAGGAGTTTGTCCCCAGTGTTGTATCCAATCATCATGAACTGCACTGTCCCGGAAAGAACTATGGATACCGGTATTCAATAAGTCTTCAATCAGTCCGCTCACTGTGCGTGGCATTAAATTTTGCTTTACCATTTTCATTTTATTTTGTTTTTTTAGGTTAATTAAAGAATTTTGATTTCTATAGTTTCCTAAATCAAATTGTATTCCATTGAAAATGATGTGACATTATGGCTTGTTTCCGAAACGAAAAAAGACAAAATGTCGTATTTATTTTTTGCCCCTAAGAATAATCGTCATGTTATCAAGGAAAAAGAGCATAATTCACTCGAATTAATAAAAAAAACATTTCATTATACCGTTTCTTTTTTTGAAATTTGCTTTACTTACGATGGGTTAGTAAGTAAAGCTCTACCGCTCCGGACTTCTTCGCCGGAGCGGTTCTTTTTATATATGCCATTGAAAAAGAATGGCAATACGCAATTATAATTATTATTAATTATCTAGTAGTACAGCTAAGGCAAGCGTAGCGTACCTTTCTTGCCTATTGAAGTTGGAGGCAATTTTAGCCTTTGAATCAAGGTCTTTATTTGAGTAACGTTGATCGTTTTGTTCAGGTACAGTGAGGCACCTTCAGGTTACTGCAATAGCATTCATAAAAGGGTATCCTGAAAAATTATTGTAAACTTTAGGTTGCAGCATTTTTCTTTATTAATGTGCTTTGTTTTCTTTTGACTTTTGAGTATTGATAAAGGGACCGCCGGTATAGTGTATCAGCCTCCGGGCTATAGAAGCCATCCCAGAGACTTAAAACCGGACGGATAATTTTACATTAATTAATCTATTGCTGAGCCTGTTGGGTACAGCAAAAAGGTGATTGGTGCTGAAGTCTTGTATCCATTGGTAGGAGAGCGTGTTTTGTATTCCCAAAAGATTAAACACTTCAGCACTGATCCAGACAGATTCCAAAGCACTGAAAAAGCTATGGGCAGGCCTGTTTTGCCGGTTGCCCTCCAATAGTAAAGCAGAGAAACCGATATCCACCCGCTTATAGTCCGGGATGCGTAATTGGGCATTAGGCTCAAGGCTCCTGCCCGGGGGGCTAAAAGGGAGACCGGTAGCATACATCAGGTTCAGGTACATCTTGAAATTCTTATTCCTCGGCAGATAATCTGAAAAGAACATGCCGAAGTTGAGCCGTTGATCCGTGGGTCTTGGAAAGAATGAAGTATAGGTTTGGGTATTTTCATTAAAAACCTGGTTTTCTGTTTTTAGAAAACCTACACTTACCCAGGATTCAGCATCTTTTACCAGGTCTCCGAATAAACGTACTTCACCACCATAAGCATAGCCTTTTGCATTATTGTTGGCAAAGTAGCGGATACGTACATTATCATATTCATAGGGAACCAGGTCCCAAAGATTTTTGTAAAAAGCCTCAATAGTTATTTTGAAAGGGCGGTCCCCCCACATTTTAAAATTATAATCCATCCCTGCAGCAGCATGGTAGGATTTTTGAGCTTTGAGTGCTGTATTCAGGTTGCCCTCCATATCGCGCATTTCCCTATAGAAAGCCGGCTGAGCATATAATCCGGTGGCCACCCGAAATACGACATCCTTTTCCCATTCCGGTTTAAATGAATATTGCGCCCTCGGGCTTAAGATCATTTCATTATTGAGGAAGTTATAAGTGGCGCGCAACCCGATAGTAAGTGTCATGTCCAGGTTATTACTCAGCAAAATATTATCCTGGAGAAATGCTGAAGCACGGCCATACGATAAGTTATTATCCGAACGATAGGACTTGGCCATATTGATCTGTTTAGGGTCGTAGGGCTGCGAGAATCCTGAAGAATCACGACGTTGCCACTCCAATAATTGATCATCAATATGCACCATTACACCCTCGAGGCCCCATTGGAAAAAGTGTTTATTGGCATTCAACGATCCCCGGTGAGATACAGTTCCTACATTCGCTACAAGATAGTTGCGGGCAAAATCATGGATTTTCCCGGTTCCTAAACTGTATTTTTCTTTTCCGAAATTGTCTTTGCCCAGATCCGATTCCAAAGCATATAAGGCATATTCTCCTTCAATATCATAAGTTTCAAATTCGTTGGTTTGAAAACCTGATGCCAGTAGTTTTAGCTTTAAGTTATTATTGGGCCGGTAGGAGAGGGAGATCCCTGCGAACCGGGAATCAAACTGATCTCTTTCCTGGCCTGTAAAAAAAGTTTGTAATTTATAAGCTTCATTGATATAACCAAATGCAGCCTCACTTTCCTGGGGCTGGAAATTGAAACGATTGCGTGCGTAGTTGGCAATGACCTCCAGCTCCCATCTTGAATTAAACTTGTAGTTAATCAAACCCTGCAAGTCGGTAAAAGAAGGATTGTATTGTCCTTTTGTGGGCTGGGCCTGTAGCAAATATTGGTTAGTCTTTTGCCTGGCACCTATAAGATAAGTTAGTTTTTTATTGCGGGAAGCTCCTTCAAGATGGGCTTGAGCCCCTAATAAACTTAACATAACAGACCCGGCAAATGATTTAGGCCGTTTATAGGTCACATCCAGTACTGAAGACATTTTATCTCCATATTTGGATTGAAATCCTCCAACAGAAAAGTTGACGCCACTGACCAGGTCGGAATTGATAAAACTTAGTCCTTCCTGTTGACCGCTACGGACCAGGAACGGCCTATAGATCTCAAAGTCATTAACATAGACCAGGTTTTCATCAAAATTTCCTCCTCTTACCGTGTACTGAGACGTTAATTCATTATTGGAGCCTACAAGTATTTTCAAAAGACCCTCTATGCCACCGATAGTACTGGGTAGCTCATTTACCTTTTGGGTATTGATCTTCATACTGCCTGCTTCCTTCCTGTTGCTTTGATCTTTTATCTCTACTTCTGTAATAACATTGGCTAACCGGTGTAACAATATATTATGCCGGAGGACAGGCTGATTTTGTGGCTTCACGGAAAAAGACTCAAACTCATAGCCTAATAAAGAGGCACGAATGCCCACCTTTTTTTGATCGGAAGTTACAGGAAGATTATATACTCCGTTAGAATCAGAAAGTACCCCGTTTTCAGTACCGGTCTCAATCACTGAGACCTGCTGCAATCGTTTACCGTCTTCATCGGTGATGACGCCGGTAAGAACCGTTGTTTGTGCAATAGTAAAAAAAATGCTGCCCATGCAGCTAAAAAGCAAAAGAGTAAAGTTTTTCCAAAGCATATCAATGCCAAAGAAAACGAAAAAAAAGGAATTTTATTGCGATTCGCGTAACAAAGGTTTAGGAAAAATGCAGGACTTCTTAAAGAACCGCTTCTTGTCAGGCACGGCTTGATGAGCAGTATGAATTATAAAAACTGAGGTTAATTTTTATTTACCGGAAACAAAAAGATTTGTTGCTCGGGTGGTAAAGCAAGCAAGGTGCTGATTTGTATTTGTTCACACACGACACGATATCTCTGAAGATCTATAATCTCTATTGCATTCAGGTGTATTTTATAGATGCGTGCTATGGTTTGGAAGTAGAGTAGGTATAAGGCTTCCTGATTGTTCACTGCTACAATGTCCGGAGGATATTGATACCATATTTGTGCGCTACGCCTGTACATACATTCTTGTTTATTTAGGGCATGATAAGGGTTAATAAATATTTTTTTTATGACTTTTGGGTATCTTATAGTTTTTATTTAAATCGTTGCAATTACAGGTATTCCTGGATGAAGCACAGCTTTCCAATAAAAAGCTGATGCCAAAAACCATTAATAAAATAAATGCCAATTTAGTAATGTACTTCATAAATCCTGGCTAATTTTAGTGCCTTGCTTCTGTAAAGTTAATCAATTTATTATTGCTGTATCCATTGAAAATATTAATTGCACCATTGGATTGGGGTTTGGGTCATACAACACGTTGCATTCCTGTCATTCACTATTTATTACAATCGGGACATGAGGTTTATGTGGCGGGGGAGGGAGCCTCTGCCCGTTTAATCAGGGATAACTTTCCCGATATAATGATTTTGCCTCTGAAAGGTTATCGGATTCGGTATGGCCGAACTAAAAGGTCCTTTTCAGCGGCCTTATTACTTCAAATCCCTAAACTTATAGCTGCTATCCGATATGAACATAAGTGGTTGAGGCAGCAACAGAAGCGCTATAAGTTTGATGCGGTGATATCGGATAATCGTTATGGATTGCACCACCGGGGAATTTCCTGTGCGATGATGACCCATCAACTCCAGATCAAGAGTGGAATAAATTCACGTATTGATGATGTCTTACGCTTTTTACATTACCGGCTCTTATTACATTTTGATCAATGCTGGATCGTAGATGAGGCTTTAAATGGGGGGCTTTCCGGGGAATTGGCTCATCCATCCACAATTCCTCATCATGCAACCTACGTGGGTGTTCTGTCGCAATTTTCAGTTGCAGAGCTGGTTGCAGGGCCGGCCAGGGCCGGGATACAGGCTAAACCCGTTATACTGATATTGCTTTCGGGGCCGGAGCCGATGCGCAGTACTCTGGAATCATTGATCCTGGGACAGATCAGCCGTTTATCCGGATTCCGTTTTGTCATTGTGGGAGGAAATCCTATGGGAGCCAATCTTACCGGTTTGGAGGAGCATATCACTTATCACTCGCATTTGAATGCTGCGGCACTCAGCAAAGTAATATATATGGCGGATCTGGTCGTATGTAGAAGTGGCTACTCCACCTTAATGGATCTTGTAGTCATGGGTAAAAGGGCCTTACTTATTCCTACTCCGGGACAACCGGAGCAGGAGTACCTGGCTGCCTATCTTAAGAGTAAGAATATGGCTTATAGCTGTACCCAATCAGAGCTGGAGATGAGCGTGGCTATATCCAAAGCCCTGTTAGCTCCACCTATTCAGCTACAGGCCGGACCCTGGCTGCAACAAATGAAAGTAGTCGTTGCCGGTTTTCTTCATTAACCCTTATTTTTCATCCCGGGTCAGGCACAAAAAGCTATCAGGCAGGGAGCCTCATCACTTTTTGTGTAAGTGTTGTATTAAGATAGCCGATTACTCTATGCCTTTAGTTTAATGTTTCAGGATATTCCGGAGATAATTGCTTTATGAGCAATTGGACATAGCTTATTTCGTTTTCCAGGATGCAAATCCTTTCTTCAAGGTTACTGATGAAGTCCGACAAAATGTTGGCGTGGTCCATTGTTTGGAATTGTTTTTTTTGCATAATTATAATTTTAAAATACCGGGTAAAAATTTCACAATGATGTATTTGTACGATCTATGATTGATTGCTCCGTAATTATTTTTATTCAAAAATGATGCCAAAAATCAAGTAATGGATATACCTATGATTAGCGTTCAGCCCTTAAGCATGTGGTCGTTTTATTTCAAAATTTTCTTTTACCCCGTCCATGGTACAGATGATAGAAGCGATTTGATTATAGCGAACAAGGATAAGAATACAGGTTCCTTGATATAAGCGGAGACAAAATGAACTCTTTGAGCATTGTTTGGCGATTTTTGTATGATTAAAAAATATAAAAGCGTAACTGAAATTCTTACGCCCCATACAAGGCTCGCCAAAGCCCTTTCTAAGCAATAAGACACAGTTACGCCGTGCGGGGCGTACTATATCCACTGCGTTGCTTAGAAAGTATAAGAATTGGCGATTCTGTATTAGGGCAACACTAAATGTATATAATACAACTCTCGTTGAATATAAGCTACTGTAAATATAAAGGTTTACTTCATTTTTTAGAATCTTTTTCTTTATGCTTAACCGTTTTACCCAATACTTTACCAAACGATAAAGTATTGGGTATGGAGTTAGAGAGGGAACACTTTTTCCTTTTAGTTAATGGAGGAATTGCCTTCTTTATCTAATTCTGTAATCTCAAATCCCTGGGCTTGAATCTGGTCATACAATTTCTGTTTGTCTCCCACTAATAGAATGGTAAGTGCCTCACGTTGGGGAAGATGCTTATTTCCAAGACTGATAATGTCTTCCTGGGTGATGTTCTTTAATAATTGGAGTTGTTGGTGTGTATAATCTTCTGGTAAGTTGTAACTAAGGATATTATTTAAAAATCCGGCTTTCTGAGCTCCCGTTTCGAATTGGCGAGCGCTGCTTTGGGTCATGGAGCTCTGGGTAAAAGCTAATTCTTCTTCATGAATACCTTCCTTTTTGTACTCATCAATGATGCGTAGAATATCTATAAGGGCACTATCTGTCGCTGATGCTTTTATACCCGCGCTGAAAGAATAAGTTCCGGCATATTTATTACCGGAAAAATTAGACCTGGCTCCGTAGGTCCATCCTTTTTCTTCTCTAAGGTATAAATTAAGTCTGCTGTTGAATGCTCCTCCTAAAGAGTAATTCATAATGGATGATTTGAAGTAATCTCCCAATGCATCATATTTTAAATTTGTAACATATCCTATACGGAACTCTGTCTGGGCGGCGCCGGGAACATCAACAAAATAAACTTTAGTTTTCTGCACCTGGGGGGCTTCCGGCAGTTGAGGCATTTTGATTTCCAGATCAGGAAGCTGGTTCAGGAAGTTCAGCTTATTTTTAATTTGTTGTTCTGCTATATCTCCTACCACCACCACTTCCGCTTCTCTTTTTGAGAAATTGCTTTTGTAATAATTTTCAATGTCTGGCAACTGGATATTTTCAACAGTGGCTTCAGTTCCTGAAATGGGTTTGCCTATCGGGTTATTCTTTCCTAATAATAAAGCATTATAAACACGGCTGGCTACATAAGCAGGTTGATTTAATGCATTTTTGATATTTTCAATGGTACGCTTTTTGTTGCGAACAAAATCTTCTTGGGTAAATACCGGGTGCAGTAGGCGCTCTTCCAGCAAAGCAAGTGTTTGATCCAGATTTTTCTTTAATGACCTTACCTCAATACTGATATTATCTTCATTGGCATCAACATTGATAGAACTACCCAATTGTTCCAAGGCCATATTAAAGGCTTCGGAACTGTAGTTTTTGGTGTCTTCGTTCATCATAGTCGCAAATAGGTTGGCTAATCCTGTTTTATTTTCAGGATCGGTAATTTTGCCTCCCTTAAAAGTCATTAAGAGGGTAACCACAGGTATTTCAATTTTGGGTGTTCCAATGAATTTAATGTTTTCTAAACTGGAGGTCCAGCACTCTGGTGTCTTAATAACAACAGGGGCTGCTGCCTGCGGGATCTGGCTTCTGTCAAAGCTATCTGCCGCTTTTACATACTTGAGGTGCTCATATCCATAGTCTGGTCCCTTATAGCCTGTTTCGGCCACCTTATAGTTATCCTGGGCGGCTATATTTTCTTCATTGTCAGCAGTGGTGACACTTACAATTACGGCATATTTACTCTTAATATATTGGTTGTAAACACGCAGTACGTCTTCTTTGGTCACAGAGATATTGGCTTGCAGTTGTTCGCCAATATAGTTTGCATTACCGGTAAAGGTGAAAAAAGCGGCTAACTTGCCTACTTTACCCGCTACGCTTTCCAGGCTGTAAATCAGCCTTGCTTCTGATTTATTTCTGAACTTCTGGATGTCTTCATCAGTCACACCCCGTTTTTCAAATTCAAGAAAAGTTGCTTTAACCATTTTTTCCATATCCGATAGCTTTTGACCGGGATAGGGAGTAACGTTGATGGTAAACTCGCCCGCTAATTCCGTCGTGTAATTGTATACAGAAGCATTAATGGCTTTGTTGGTCTTTACCAGGTTTTTATATAATAATGAATTTTTTCCCTGCCCTAATATTTCTGCAAGACAATCCAGGGCAGCTTCATCTTTAGTATAGAAAGGCGAAGAAGGGTAAACCATGCGTAACATGGGCAGTTTGGCATAGTTGTCCTTCATGGATACGTAACGATTCTTATTGAGTACCGGTGGAGGGACCTGAGCCGGCTGCACATCGACTCCTTTGGGTATGGATCCAAAGTATTGCTCCACCCAGGCAATTACCTGTTTCGGGTTTACGTCGCCACCAACAGTAAGCACAGCATTATTAGGACCGTACCATCTTAAAAAGAAATTCTTCAAATCCTGCACATTTACCCGGTTCAGGTCTTCAATATAGCCGATGGTAAGCCATGAGTAAGGATGTCCATATGGGTAAAGGTTCTGTGAAGCGACTTCTCCTATTAAACCGTAAGGTTGATTGTCATAGCGTTGGCCGCGTTCATTTTTTACGGTAGCCCTTTGTATTTCAAATTTCTTTTGAGTTACAGCATCCAACAGAAAGCCCATCCTATCTGCTTCCAACCAGAGCATTTTCTCTAATTGATTTGCGGGTACGGTCTCGAAATAATTGGTACGGTCCCGGTTCGTGGTACCATTAAGCGTACCTCCTGCTTCAGTAATTATTTTGAAATGAGCCTCGTCCGCTACATTGTCGGAGCCCTGAAACATCATGTGTTCAAAAAAATGAGCAAAACCCGATTTGCCTATTTCTTCCCTGGCTGATCCTACATGATAAGTTACGTCCACATGTACAATGGGATCACTATGATCCTCATGTATTAAAAGGGTGAGTCCGTTGGAAAGTACATATTTTTCGTAAGGGATGATAAGCTCATCTCCTTGTTGCAGGACTTTTTCAACAAATTTTGCCTGGGCATTCGACTCCTGATGATGTAAAAGAGCGGCAACGCAAAAGGCTAATAAAGGCTTCTTCATCTTAGCGGATAATGGTATTTGGTCTGAAAAATAAAGTCTGTGAAGTTCCGAAAAGTTTATAAGAAAACCATGTACTGTTTTATGGGATCTAAATTTATTGTATTATATAAGCCCTGTTTTTGCATTAATTAACCAAATATTTAGGATAATTCAACCTGCACCTGAATTTAAGTGGAGAAGCAGTGATAAAAACGGAGGTGGGGTGTATTTCTTCTTAAAAAACCGGATTTGAACTATAAGGTATTGTCCAAAGGATATTTTTTTAAATGTTTCTTAATTTGTTGCCTGTTATCAGTGTATTCTATTTTTGTTCCCTTACTTTTGCTGCTACTATTAATCATTCAGATCTTAAACTTTAACTAATGATGAAATCAATTCTTTGTGGAGCAATCTGCATTTCCTTTTTCTCCAACATCCAGGCGCAATCTTTTACGAATGCAGGTTTTGAAACATGGGAGGGACCATCAGGTACCTACCAGATTGAATATCCTACAGGATGGCAGGGAAGTGATAAAATGACGACAGATAATGCTTTTGCATTGGGTTTAGCAGGTATTACTCCTGTAAAGCAGGTGTATAAAAGTTCAGATGTGCATGAAGGCAGTACGTCGGTAGAATTAAGATCCAAATTTTTAGGAGATACGGTTGGGGTTCTTCCTGGGGTATTGTTCAATGCAAAAGCTGATATCAATCTTGCCGCTCTGCTTGAGAATCCTGATTTTTCGGCTATGGCTAATTTTGTAATTTTTCAGAATGCCACTCCGATATTGCAGAAAAGAGTGGATAGCGTTACAGCCTGGGTAAAGCTGACAGATGAGAATCAGGATAATGCTTCTATAACGCTTGCGGCGATGCAATTGGCAAAGGGCACTTCAGGAAACGATACATTGATTCAGATAGGAGGCGGCCTTCTTAGCATTGAGCCAGGTGTCTCCAATGAATACAGGGCTGTATCCGTAGCTATGGTTTATGATGATGCTAATAATACGAAGACGGATACACTATATGTAATGATTGCAAGTTCTGATCTGGAAGACACAGCTACAGATGGCAATACCTTATTCGTAGATGATGTTAATTTATTTACTAGCGATGCAACCACCTCTATAAAACAACCTTTACTGTCCGGCAGCAAAATGACAGTATATCCTAATCCTTCCCAGGAACGTGTTTATTTTAATTTAAACCCTGCGGAATCTGCTTTGGACTTTAAATTGACTATTTTTGATATTTCAGGAAGAGTTCTTCTTAATGAAACACTTCAGCAACATATTAATGCCCGTGAACTTTCCGGCTGGAGCAAGGGTAATTATTATTATCAATTAAGCAACTTAAAAAATAATACCAGGGAAAATGGTAAGTTTACTATAAACTAATAACCTGGAAAGTAGTTAAAAATAATAAAGAAACCGGCTGAGGGCATATGCCCATCAGCCGGTTTCTTTATTTACAAATTTTTAAGCAGTAGTAAACCTGTTTTTTGATAGGTTGTACGGTACGAAAGCCTCCATACCGTGATGATTATAAAGCCTGTTTCGGGGCAAGATTTTTCAACATGTCTTCTGTTGTTTTATCCAGATCGTAATGATGTTGCCAGCCCCAATGATTACGTGCATCCAGATCGTCAATACTTTGTGGCCAGCTTGCCGCTATTTCCTGCCGGTAATCAGGGGCGTAGTCTATAGTGAAATCCGGGATATGCTTCCTGATAGTATCTGCTATTTCTTTAGGAGAAAAACTCATTGCAGCAAGATTATAAGCTGTTCTGAGCTTTATTTTTTCCCGGGGGGCTTCCATCAACTCTAAAGTACCTCTGATAGCATCGTCCATATACATCATGGGAAGGTAGGTATCATCCGATAAAAAGCAAGTGTATTGTTTTTTCTTAAGAGCTTCTATATAAATATCAATTGCATAATCAGTAGTGCCACCCCCCGGCGCGGACTTCCAGCTGATCAGGCCCGGATACCGGAGGCTCCTGACATCAAGTCCGTATTTATTGAAGTAGTATTGACACCATAATTCTCCTGCATATTTACTGATGCCGTACACAGTAGTAGGTTCAATAATCGTATGCTGAGGTGTTTGTTGTTTTGGTGTTGTATTTCCAAAAACGGCAATAGAACTTGGCCAATAGAATTTTTTGATGCTGTTCTCCTTACAAATATCTAATAGATTCAATAAGCTTTGCATATTAATGTCCCATGCCCACAATGGTTTAGTTTCTCCTGTGGCAGAAAGGATGGCAGCCAGAAGATAGATCTGTGTAATTTTTTCTTTTTGAACCAAGGAAACCACTTCTTGTGTATTCATGACATCCAGATGATAAAATGGTCCATTGTCCTGTTTAAGTAACGGATGTTCCTCCCGGATATCTGTAGCGATGACCTGATCGCGCCCGTAAATGTTGCGTAAAGCTAAGGTAAGCTCCACACCTATCTGGCCTCCGGCGCCTATAATCAGAATTTTATCCATAGTTATACTGAAACTTACTTTTAACGATTTGTAAATAGAATTAAAATAGCTTTGTTGCTATTTTAGCTCAGATGATTTAAATAAATATTATTTACCCATATATTTTCTGATGAGCTCAAGGAAATCATCGAAAAGGTATCTTGAGTCAAAAGGGCCTGGCGTACTTTCCGGATGATATTGGACTGAAAATGCTGGCTTGTTATTCATCCGTATGCCTTCTATAGAGCCATCATTAAGATTAATATGAGTAATTTCAAGAACATCTGACCTTTTAACCGCTTCCGGATCAATGCCAAAGCCGTGGTTCTGTGTGGTAGTCTCGCATTTTCCAGTAAGAAGGTTTTTTACCGGATGATTAAGGCCTCTATGGCCATGATGCATTTTATAGGTTGGAATTCCATTGGCCAATGCCAATAACTGGTGGCCTAAGCAGATGCCAAACAGGGGTTTACCTGAGGCGATGATGTTTTTTACTGTAGTTATAGCATAATGCATAGCAGCAGGGTCACCGGGGCCATTAGATACAAAAATGCCATGCGGTTCAAAGCTGTTAAGGTCTTCAAAGGTTGAAGTGGATGGATATACTTTTAAATAAACACCTTTGTCGGCAAAGCACTGTAACATATTACGTTTGATGCCAAAATCCAGCACCGCGATACGGATTGCAGCCGACTCATCTCCAAAAGTATAAGGAACTCTGGTACTGATGCCGGAAGCCAGATCCAGCCCTTCCATTTTAGGGACATTTTCGAGTGCCAACCGCAACTGCCCGATATCATCTGTCTCAGAAGAAATAACACAATTCATCGCTCCTTTAGTCCTTACATGTTGTACAAGCGCTCTTGTATCAATATCCTGGATGGCGACGATCTCATTTTTCAATAAATAATCTTCCAGGGATCCGCTGGCTAACATTCTTGAATAACGACCTGCAATATTTTTACAGATCAAACCTTTTATTTTTACCCCGTCTGATTCAATATCCTTATTGTTAACTCCATAATTACCTACATAGCAGGTATTCATGATTAACATCTGACCGGAATAGCTGGGATCAGTAAATACTTCCTGGTAGCCTGTCATTCCTGTATTGAAACAGAGCTCACCGCCGGTAGTACCTATTTGTCCAAATGATTTTCCTTTAAATAATGTTCCATCTTCCAATAAAAGATGGGCTGAGGGGAATTTTTGAGGCATTTTGGGAGGACTGAATGTTTAGATTTGATTGGGTGCAAAGATAGTAAGTAGAAAGTAAATAAGAGGTAAAATTAAAGAGTAAAAATTCAACGTAAAAGCCCTTTTTGCTTTTTTAGAATTTTAGTAAAGGATTTTTATTTCGAAGCTGAATTGATTTCAAAAGAAACGGGCATGCACTTCATTTTTTATGCTGAATAGGGAAGATGGCAATTGGAATGAGTAGCATGCTAGTAATATAAAGAATAATTAAAGAGAACAATGTTATATAGATTGCTTCAGTATTTCTTATGATATTATCTTTTTCGTATTTGAGAACGGAACTAGATAGTTATTGTTTTTAATATGTTTTTTATTGATTATGTATTGTGTTTATGTACGCTAGATATTAGGTTTGAAGACTTTTGAAAAGTTAAATTATATCGAATAAGTAGAAATAATTCTACTTGGCGTCCTTATTTTTACCTAAATTTGTTGTTTCCTACAATTAGTATTTAGCTAAATAATAGTTACTTATGTTCGGTAATTGATAAATGAATTAAATATACTTATATTTAAAAAAATATTTAATTCATTCTTAATGCATCAATTTTGTTTTGTAATAATTTATGACCAGATTAAGTATGAACTTTCTTTTTTCACTTGATATAGGTAAGATTAAACTTCAATTTTTTCCATCCAACCAACCAATAGTAATCATAAACCAAAACGCAACAGATGAAAAAAATAGGACAAAATATTCGCAAGTTACGAGAGTTGAAGACACTCACTCAGCAGTATATGGCTGATAAACTCGAGATGACCCAAGGCAATTATGCTCGTATAGAGAACGAAGAAATCAATATATCAGAAGAGCGGCTAAAAAAAATTGCATCTTTATTGGGGTGTAATCCCGAATTTATTGTGCAATTCGATGTGAGTAAAATATATAATACATTTCAAGACCATAATTACGCTGAAAATAATGGTATGCACCAGTTTAAAATAAGCCCCGAATTGAAGGAGCTTTATGAAGGCAGGATAAATACTTTAGAAAGCCTGGTATCTGAATTGAAGAAGGAATTGGTCTTGTTAAAGGATCAGGCCCTTAAACAAACTGTATAATGACTGCTACTATTAAATAACGGGGGGCAACGAAGTCTTATTTTTTGACTTTATGTTGCTCCCCGTTATCTTTGCATGAATGTACGCTATTGTTAAATTGTTTTTGTTCCGCTACGATCCTGAAGTTATTCATTACTGGGTGATGAATCAATTAAAAAAATGGCATCGTATTCCATTCATCGGGTATTTTCTAAAAAAACTATTTTGTTACTCAAAGAAAAGCCTTGAGCGTACCTTATGGGGGATTACGTTTAGAAATCCGGTGGGGTTGGCAGCAGGTTTTGACAAAGATGGCCGTTTTACAGATGAATTGGCAAGCCTGGGTTTTGGCTTTATTGAAATAGGTACCGTTACACCATTACCCCAGGATGGAAATGAAAAGCCCCGCCTGTTTCGCTTACCTAAGGATGAGGCATTGATCAATAGGATGGGTTTTAATAATGAAGGTGTTGAGGCTGCTGCAAAAAGACTACGTCAACGGCAATCTGATATTATTATTGGCGGTAATATTGGTAAGAATAAAAGTACACCCAATGAGGATGCTATAAAAGACTATGAAACCTGTTTTAATACATTATACGATGTGGTAGACTATTTCACGGTCAATGTAAGCAGTCCAAACACGCCCAATCTCAGGGAGCTTCAGGATAAAGAGCCCCTGCAAAAATTATTAACCAGGTTGCAGGAGATCAATGCTGCATCAGGTAAAGCAAAACCCATTTTGCTTAAAATAGCTCCCGATCTGACTAAGCAACAATTAGATGATATTATAGAAATTGTCGAGAATACTTCTATTCACGGTATTGTAGCTACGAATACAACCATAAGCAGAGATGGTTTGCGTACTGATGAGCAGGAAGTAAAGGCTATGGGAACGGGAGGGGTTAGTGGTTCGCCTGTCAGGGATATTTCCACTGACGTGATCCGGTATATTTACCAGAAAAGTGAGGGACGTATCCCCATAATTGCAGCGGGTGGCATTTTTACGGCAAAAGATGCACAAAAGAAACTGGATGCCGGAGCTGCCTTGGTACAAGTTTATACCGGGTTTATATACGAAGGTCCCGGTATTGTAAAGAATATCTGCAAAGGATTATCGTAAACTGGTTAGATTTGAACTGCTGAATTTTGTGGATATGCCGGTTGTCAATTAACCAGGAAGAAAAGTTTTATGGGTTAAGGTTTATCCGACAGATATTTTAAAGTATTACTGTTTTCAGGAGAAAATATTTGATTGACAGCATTATTAATTTCAATTTTACTGACCTTCAGATAGGCTTCAAGTTCACTGTTCATTAAACCTGCATCACCTAATAATTCATAAAAGGCAAGATTATTAGCTTTGGAGAGTAAGTTCATATCTTCGAATATAATCATGGACTCAATTTTGTTCCTGGCTTTACTTAACTCTTCATCAGTAATGCCTGATTTTTTTAAGATATCCAATTGATGTTCTACTGCATTATTTGCGGTATCCATGCTCACGCCTTTCACTAGCTTACCTTCAATGATCAATAAACCCGGATCAATACTACCGGTATGATAACAGGAAATAGAGCTAAATAATTGTTGCTCTTTAACCAGGCTCTGGTATAACCTGGATGATTGCCCACCCCCTAAGATTTCGGTGATTATATCTGCA
>CAZFKK010000003.1:0-13437 GCA_964519735.1 uncultured Taibaiella sp. | reverse complement strand
CAGTATGATATTGTGGATGAAGACGGCCCTCGGTATGCCACGCTTTTACTAAAGCATCTAAAGGGACATCTGCCTTCACAGTTGCAGTACGCGCTTCCTTTTGTAAGGGCTCCTGAGGAAGTGAGCGTTGATACTTTGTTCCTCCGGCTATATTGCCAAACCATTTTTCTGCCAAAACTTTAATTTCCTGAATATTCGTAGGCCCTGCTATACAAAGAATTGCATTTTTAGGACAGTAATGTTTTTTGAAAAAATGTTTGACATCTTCGAGACGGGCTTCTTCAATATGTTCTAATTTCTTACCAATGGTCATCCATTGATAAGGGTGTTGTTTATAGGCCAGTTGAATTAAATGGCTCCACATATCACCATAGGGTTTGTTGATATAATGTTCTTTAAATTCTTCACATACGACCTTGCGTTGAACATCAAGGCTATTTTCGTTAAATGCCAGAGAAAGCATCCGGTCACTTTCCAACCAGAAGGCTGTTTCTATATTTTCTTTAGGTAAATGGATATAATAATTAGTTATATCATTGGAAGTGTAAGCGTTATTTTCTCCCCCTGCCATCTGGAGCGGTTCGTCGTAATTGGGAATATGGATGGAACCCCCAAACATAAGGTGTTCGAATAAATGGGCAAATCCGGTTCGTTGAGGATCCTCATCACGTGAACCTACATCATACAATACATTGAAGGCGATCATCGGACTGCTATGGTCTTCATGAACAATTATCCGTAAGCCATTGGCTAATGTAAACCGATCGAAATTAATCATTTGCATTTAGTGTTTTTTATTGGGAAATTGACCGCAATAGTTATATATCAGACTTCCAGCCATTCCTGCATCTTACGTATGGAAGGCATTAATTCAGGTTTAACTTTTAAACCCTTTATTTTTAGAAAATAATCTTTTGCTTCCGCTTTATTTTTCCTGATCAGGGCCATATCCGCCAGAGCCAGTAAAGCCATTGCTCTATCACTTTCGTTTTTTAACCCTTCTTGCAGCGCTTCCTCCAGGAACATCTGAGCTTCTTTATTGTTTTCTTTATCCCTTGCCACAAATCCTTTTACAAAAAAATAGTAAGCACGTTGTGCCTTGCCCAGGCGTTCGGGTTTAGTAGTGTAATCAATGATTCTTTCCGCTTCTTTAAAGTCTTCTTTGCGGACGCGGGTAAGGGCAAGGAGTACCGTGCCGATACGGAAGTAGCCCCATAGGATGACTATGGAGACCAGGGTAGATATAATTAGTAAGGACCAAATGCCGGAGATTGCAGCGGTAACAGAGGCTATAGCCAATACCAGCAGTACCAATAACCGTGAAAAGGGTGTAAACATTTAAAACCTGATAAAACACGGTGAAGATACCCAATATTCATCAACTACTTTATGAAAAAACCTGTTGGTTTGACAGTCAACAGGTTTTTTAAGCATAATATTTTCTATGATAAATTCTTTTCATAGATCATTTCTTCTTTATTACTATCCTGGTATGCTTTGGCTGCTTTGACAAATGCTACAAATAAAGGATGCGGATTTTCTACGGTGCTTTTATACTCAGGATGAAATTGAGTGCCGATAAAGAAGGGGTGGTTGTTAAGTTCAATTACTTCGACCAGGCCTGAATCAGGATTTTTTCCTGCAGGTAACATTCCCGCTTGTTCAAATGCGTTCATGTAGTCGTTGTTAAATTCATAACGATGGCGATGTCTTTCATTAATCTGTGTCTTTCCGTAGATAGAGGCCAATTTTGAATCAGGATTGAGTGTGCATTCATAAGTTCCTAAACGCATGGTGCCTCCCTTCTGATGAATGTCTTTTTGTTCATTCATTAAATGAATAACAGGATGGGTAGTGTCTGCATTCATTTCAGTTGAATGGGCATCTTCGTGTCCCAATACATTCCGCGCAAACTCTACGGCGGCGCATTGCATACCCAGGCAAATGCCAAAGAAAGGAATCTTTTCTTCCCGGGCATAACGGATGGCATCAATTTTTCCTTCTATCCCCCGGCTGCCAAATCCCGGTGCAACTAATACGGCATCCAGGCTTTTAAGCTTTTCTGCAGCATTTTCCGGTGTCAGGTATTCAGAATGGATATTACGTACCTCTACTTTACATTCATTAATGGCTCCTGCGTGAATAAGAGACTCCAGGATAGACTTATAGGCATCTTGTAATTCAACATATTTGCCAATGAGTCCAATGGAAACTTTACTTTTGGGATACCTCAGCTTGGTTAAGAATTCTTTCCAGCGAGTCATATCCGGTTCTTTGCCTAAAGGTAATTCTAAAAGCTTTAAGGCGATCTGGTCCAGCTTTTCTACCATCATCTCTATAGGAACACCGTATATGGTATCCGCATCTCTTGCTTCTATAACTGCTTCAGGCCGAACATTACAGAACAGGGCAATTTTCTTCTTAAGGTCATTGTACAGCGGCTCTTCTGTACGGCATACAATAATGTCAGGATGAACCCCGTTTTCACTCAACATTTTCACAGAATGTTGGGTAGGTTTTGTTTTTAATTCCTTTGCAGCCTTCAGGTAAGGGATCAAAGTAAGGTGTACCACAATACAATTTTCATTGCCTAACTCCCATTTTAATTGACGAACGGCTTCAATATAAGGTAAGGATTCAATATCACCGACGGTACCGCCCAATTCTGTGATGACTACATCATATTTATTATCATTGCCTAATAGCCTTATCCTGCGCTTGATCTCATCTGTTATGTGAGGAATTACCTGGACCGTTTTACCCAAAAAAGCACCTTCCCGTTCTTTATTAATGACATATTGATAAACTCTTCCTGTGGTGACATTATTGGCCTGGGAGGTGTTTACATTCAAAAAGCGTTCATAGTGCCCCAGATCGAGATCTGTTTCTGCACCATCTTCAGTAACATAACACTCACCATGTTCATAAGGGTTAAGCGTACCGGGGTCCACGTTAATATAGGGATCAAATTTTTGAATAGTAGCACTATAACCGCGTGCCTGTATTAATTTAGCAAGGGAGGCTGCAATAATTCCCTTACCCAATGAAGAAGTAACCCCACCGGTTACAAAAATGTACTTAGTCATAATGTTGCCTGTTTGCGACCGGAGGATGAAGATTGTAATCCAGAATAATCAATCGGTCAGGCAAAGGTAAAAAGAAATTTTGGGGAGATAAAATGAAAGAGGCAGGAACTTTTTAAAATATTAATTTGTATTGGCTTAATAGGGTAGGTATATCGTTATTTTATAATTTTGTTTTGCTTCGAAAATGAAAGATGAAGCCTGTTAGTTTCTACCTGCTTACATTTGTGCTTAAAACCTGATTTTGAAAAACGTAAGACATATTATATTTGATTTAGGTGGTGTGTTGCTTAATATTGATTATCAACGTACGGAAGCGGCCTTTATTCAATTGGGTATCCCGGATTTTGCAAGTCATTATAATCAATTAAAGCAATCTTCATTTTTTGATCTCTTCGAAAAAGGCAAAATGGATAAGGATGAATTCATTGCCGGCATCCGGCAACTGGCTGCACTATCTATTGATAGCAGTAAAATTATAGAGGCATGGAATGCGATGCTATTGGATTTACCCTTAAGAAGATTGCAATTGTTGCAACAATTGCAGTTGCATTATAATACTTTCTTGCTAAGCAATACAAATGTACTTCATGAGGCGGCCTTTAATAAGATATTAAAGGCGCAATGTGGTTTTGAATCAATGGCTGTTTTTTTTGATAAAATATATTATTCCCACAGGATAGGTATGCGTAAACCGGATACGGAAATATTTATGCTTATTATGGAGCAGAATGACCTGAAGCCCGAGCATATTTTATTTATTGATGATAGCCCGCAGCATATTAAGGGCGCACAATCCCTGGGTATTCGGACTATTTGGCTGGAAAAAGGAATGACTATAGAAGAGCATGTATTTAAGCCGAAATAAAGAAGCCTTATCATGTTTATAGCCGGAAATGAGTAAGTTTTAAAAAATTAATGATAAAGACATAGTATATCCTTACAAAATATCGGTTAATTTTCTTTTTTGGTCGGCTAAAAGCGTTTTTTGAAGTATCTTGCAGCCTCAAAAATAACTGTAATTATTAATTGTATATATATGGATTCTGTTATAGATATTGTGAGACATTTGATGGATCCTGACTGGATCATGAGGAATGGAGGGTTGTTTTTGGTTGCGTTTATTGTTTTCGCTGAAACAGGATTACTTATTGGTTTTTTTCTCCCTGGAGATTCGCTCATTTTTATCACCGGTATTATTTTATCCACGGCAACTACTAATTTATTCCCAACAGAAAATCATATTATCAATCTCATATTTTGGATTATATTGCTCTCCGTATGTGCTATTTTAGGAAATATGTTGGGTTATTGGTTTGGTAAAAAATCAGGCCCCTTATTGTTTGAACGTAAGGATACCTGGCTTTTTAAGAAGAAACATATTCTTCAGGCAAAGGAATTTTATGATAAACGGGGAGGGACTGCGATTATTGCAGCCCGCTTTTTACCCGTGGTGCGTACATTTGCGCCTATTATTGCCGGAGTAGTGAAAATGGAATACAAAAAATTTTTCTTATTCAATGTAGTCGGGGCGTTGCTTTGGATTGGTAGCTTAACCACCGCGGGGTTTATCTTAGGGGAGAATGTATGGGTTAAGGCTAACCTGCACTATATTATTTTAGGTATTGTTTTGGTGACTACAGCCCCGGTATTATTTAAAATGTTCTTTGGAAAGAAAAAGCCGGCCGAATTAAAAATTGAAGAACCGGATGAAATGACTCCGGTATAAAATAAATAACCCCGGCATCAATGATGACCGGGGATTTTTTTATTAATCTGCTTCAACTTAAGTCATGATTGGTTATTTTTACCTTTAATAATTTAGAGTACCCAAAGAAGCTTTTTTAATTTATTGAGTAGCTATATCTGAAAATGTGAAAAAAAACAGAATTTTTCTTTTTCTTTTATTTACGTTAGGTCCCCTTCTTTCATTTGCCCAATCTCTGCAAGATACAATTGGAGAAATACATATAAATGTACAAAGATTCCAGGATAGCGTTGAAGACCTCCGGATCCGGTTTACAGCAGGGCAACAGTCCACCCCAATTGATTCTGTTTACCGGGCATTGTATAATACACAGTCCCTGGTCAATCTGTTAGCACAACAAACTCCTGCCTTTTTGAAATCATATGGGTTGAATGGTATGGCTACCTTATCGCTTAGGGGGGCTTCCGCTGCCCAGTCATCGGTATTGTGGAATGGTGTGCCTATTTTGAACCCTGCATTGGGTGTAGCTGATATTTCCTTATTAAATACCGGGTTATTTGACCAGATCAGTTTACAATACGGGAGCTCTGCTGCCTTGTTCGGGAGCGGCAATGTAGGTGGGATGCTGGCACTTGATCAGGCTCCGGTAAATTTTTCACCGGGTAAGCATGCGGCGCTTACTTTAGGGGGAGGAAATTATGGCCGGTTGGATGGGGCATTAAAAACCTCCTGGCAAAACAGACGGTTTCATGTTGCGCTTCATACTTTTTATCAATATGCAAAGAATGATTTCCCTTATACGGACTATGATCATCAGCGTAAAAGAATGCCCCATGCACTGCTGGAGGCTGGTGGTGCCCTTTTTGCCGTCACCGCAAACCTAGGTAAAACCAAGTGGTCTTCAGAACGAAATCACACGCTTTCCTTAAGATTGTGGTGGCAACAGTATGATAGGGAAATTCCTCCGGCCTTATTCGAATATAGTTCACAAAGAAGGCAGAAAGATGGTTCCATACGTTCTTTAATAAGTTGGCAAAGGACCAGCGGACGACATGTTTTCTATGCTAAAAGTTCCTGGAACAGGGAAGCCTTGCATTATGAGGATAGGGTAGTGCCTATTCATAACGATAACGTAATGCAACAGTATTACCAGGAATTAGGCTGGAAGGTAAGCATCCGTCCCGGGGGGCATTCATCCGGGAAAGAATGGGGAGGAGTCCATTCTTTATTATTGTTCTCTCCATTGCAATACACTACGGCCTCGGGGGCAAATATTGAAGAAACACAATTCAGGCCTGCAATTGTAGCTACCTATAGTTTCAAGACTAATAATGACAAATTAAGGTGGAATATAGCTGTTCGCCAGGAATGGGTGGATGAAAAGACCGCTCCATTGTTACCAGGAGCAGGCATTGCCTATCAATTGATCTCTTATTCCAATAGCAGATCGGATCATTATACACTTCAGCTCAGAACCAACATGCAGCGTACTTATCGCATTCCCAATCTGAACGAGTTGTATTATTTTCCGGGTGGTAATAAAGAATTAAAGCCTGAACAAGGCTGGAATACAGATGGCGGGTATTCGTTTCGCTATTGGCAATCTATGGAATCCGGAGATTTGGCTCCCCGGGTACGTAAGCGCTTTAGTCACGAACTAAGCATCTTTAACAGGCACATAAAAGATTGGATTTATTGGATAGGCGGGTCTATCTGGACTCCTCATAATATTGCTGAAGTATATAGCCGGGGCCTGGAAACCGATAATAAGCTTACTTATGCCGTTGGAAGAAAGCTGGATTTTCATCTTTCTTTCAGGACAGCCTATGTTTTAGCAACAACAGCATCTTCTTATCTTCCTGGTGACGGAAGTAAGGGAAAGCAGCTACCTTATACGCCCAGGTATAATGCCCAGGGCAATGTCGGGCTTAATTATTTATCCTTGTTTCTGAATTATAATCATACTTATACCGGGTATCGCTTTACGACAATAGATGAGAGTGCTTATTTGTCCCCTTATCAAACCGGGAATGTACAATTAATGTACCTGGCTGATCTGAAAAGATATACCATGCGTATATCCGTACAGGTACAGAATATCTGGAATGAGTCCTACCAGGTAGTGAATGCCCGGCCAATGCCTGGTCGTTATTTACTACTAAGTCTTCAGTTAGGCTGGAGATCAGGATCTGAATAACAGGATATCTATTTTAATAAGGATGGAAAGTGCCTTTTAATTTAAACAGCGTTGTTCCTGTTTTCTCGAAAAATGCGTTGACAAGGTAGGCTCCTTCTTCCTGCTCTTCCCAGGTAATCTGAATATCTACTAAACATGCCGCTTCCGGTACCCATAACTGCAAAAACTTCAATTGATGACCCTGCGAAAAGATTAAGTTTTGTTGCCTGTTTTGCTGTAATAATTCTTTAATGATTTGTATCATACAGACTCCCGGCACCACAGGTTGGCCCGGAAAATGGCCTTTAAATATTTCATGAGCGGGGTTGACCTGAAGGGAGGCGCGGATCTGCCTTTCTTCATGGGTACAGGATTCAAGCGTATAGAAGTTATTCAATAACATGATGCGTATCTAATTTATGAAGCTGAATGGTGAAACGGGCCCGGGGATGTTTCAGGTAGACATGTTCGGGTAATGTTGTCCATTTTGTAGCGGGATCTAGTTCAATCAAATGAATTATTCTTTTTTTGTCGGCATTGATTATTTTAGAAAGGCTTTTCTCTTTAAGAGAAAAGTAGTAGTCAATGAAACCTTTGTCCAGGGAATACCTTAATACCTCAAAGCCCTTATCATCTTGAAGTAGTTGTCTCGTTTTGCCCTTGAGGTTTTTAACCAATAACATTTCAAAGTCTTTTCTCAATGTTTTGATTAATGCCGGTTTGTCCATTTGGGGAATACTACTGACAACCTGGAAGGAATCCTCGCTGTTCCAGTAAAAATGGAAATACGTGAACCCCATTTCATTCTGAAATAATACACTAATTCCTGTGTCTGCATTATTATAGAAATATAGGAGGCCACTCAAATGAAATCTTTTGAACAGCACTTTCCCATCCACGGTACACCGGTACAATTCTTTCTCAAACTCAGGCTGCCATTTTTCTGCATTCATTTCCGGGTTATCTTGCAAGACAGCGTATCTATAAGGATAGCGATTGCAGGATAGCAGCAGGAAGAAGCTCAGGCTAACGAACAGAAAAATGCGCATCGGATAGGGGAATGTTTTTTTTCGTATTCGTGAAATTCATATCGGTATAATCGCCTCCATTTTCATGCATGGTCAGCTGGACTACATTATAGCTGATTTTGTCAACCAGAACATTTATTTTGGAAAATAGCCCTTTCATAGAAGCCTGGACAGGTACCATTTCCAATAGGTATTGCGTATTATTGACAAACGCAGTAACCTGGAAGTCTTTATTATTGAATACAGTGCCCCGCATACAATCCAGCATCACTTTATTAATGGATTGCATCGTTTTACTGTTGCGTGTATTTATCTTATTGGTTTTATCTCCATCTTTTACCAAAACCTGGCCGCCATTCATGATCAGCAGGTAAGTAAAGGGTGCTGTATATTCTATTCTAATTTTGTCCTCTTTCCTGAAATAGAATTTTCCTTTGGAGGTCACATTTTCCTGAAGCATCTTCATATGCTTTATCTGTGTGAAGTCACTGGCGATGGATTGCGTATTGAGTGCATTACGGGATAATGCTGTTTGTACTTCTGATTTATTCGCGACTGCCGTAAAGCCTTTGTATTGACAAAAAGCAATAAGGGAACAAAATAGAATAATGAATGTGCCAAACAAACGTTTGATTATACTGTGATACAACATTATTATGGATTTGCATGCAAAAGTAGGAGGATAATTGAAATTATTTATGAACCTAACCGGCTTTAACACAAATCCGTGGTCAGAGGGATACTTCAATAATCCGATTGATCAATTTCATATATTTTAACTTGATGGCCGGTGGTAGTTGTTCTATAATATGTAAAGGCTCCACAGAAGGGAAATCAAGTTCCGTATCCCAATCCACCCTGATTAATTGATGGGTCAGGCCGGCTTCCCGGATCATGTTTTCAATTCTTATTACGACATCAAGCCTCTGCTCCAACGTAAGTTTTATTTTATTACCCAGAATCGTTTTCATTGTGCGAATTTAGTTCATTCTATCGTTTTTATGTTGACTGTCCTGTGCAGATAGTATTTACCGAATATTTCAGGGTTAAATCAGGAAGCGCAAAATTGTCTATCTTTGTCTTTCATAAAAAGTACAATTATACAAGTCATTATTCCATCATGCAACTTTCAGACCTGCTCCAGCGTATATCCGAACCCCAGACCATTAAGATGGCAAAACTCGGACGTGAATTAAAATCCCAGGGCATTTCAGTAATTGACCTAAGTATCGGAGAGCCGGACTTTACAACTCCCCGGCATATTATTCAGGCTGCGACAGAGGCCATGCAACAGGGATTTACCAAATATACGCCCGTTGCCGGTATCCCGGAGCTGCGTCAGGCCATTGCCGATAAACTGAAGAGAGACAATCAGCTGGATTACAAGGCTGAAGAGATTATGGTCAGTACCGGGGCCAAGCAGGCATTGGCAAATGCTATTCTTAGCCTGGTCAATCCCGGAGACGAGGTGATTATTCCCACGCCCTACTGGGTTACCTATTCCTCCCTGGTGTCCCTTGCGGAAGGTATCAATGTATTTGTACCGTGTACGATAAAAGAAGGCTTTAAGCTTACTCCCCAAAAACTGGAAGCTGCCATTACCCCTAAAACCAGGTTGTTTATCTTTTCATCACCCTGTAATCCAACAGGTGCTGTTTATTCCCGGGAGGAACTGGCGGGCCTTGCTGCAGTATTTGCGCAACACCCTGATATTACCATTATCAGTGATGAGATTTATGAATACATCAATTACAATGGCCGGCATGAAAGTATAGCTCAATTCACCGAACTGCGGGAGCAGGTAGTAGTGGTCAACGGTTTTTCCAAAGGCTTTGCAATGACCGGCTGGCGCTTAGGCTATATGGCTGCTCCAAAAGAGCTGGTACAGGCTTGCGATAAGTTACAGGGGCAGTTTACTTCCGGGGCTAACTCCATTGCTCAGCGCGCGGCCATTACTGCTTTAACCGGTGATCTGGGACCTACTTTTGAAATGGTTACTGCATTTAAAGCCAGAAAGGAGTTTATTATACCTGCACTACAGGCTATTCCGGATGTTCACCTCATTCAACCCGATGGTGCATTTTATGCTTTCCCGGATATCTCAGCTTTCTTTGGCCGGTCAGATGGTGATACTGTCTTACACAATTCTGATGATATGGCGATGTATTTATTGCATAAGGCGCATGTCATTGGTGTGAGTGGCACTGCCTTTGGCGCTGATGATTGCATCCGCTTTTCGTTCGCGGCTTCTTTACCCCAACTGGAGGAGGGAGTTAAGAGAATTGAAGCGGCATTACAGATTTTAAAATAAAAATCATCTAAACAGGATGGCTAGAGGCATGTCAGAATAATTCAGGCATGCCTTTCTTTATTCTTCTGAAATCAGCAATATTATATTCAAACGAAGTTTCATTGAGGTGAAATTTACGGCAGAATAACTTGAATTGCTGTCTGATGATATGTGCAAATGGACCCTCTCCCTGCATTCTTGTTTTGAACCGGCTATCATTTACCTGTCCGCCATGACAGGATTTTACCTGGTTCCATATTTTTGGACCTCTCTCTGGAAAACAGGTGAATAGCCAGTCTTTGAAGAGCATTTCTACCTTTCCATTAAGACGTATTATGGTATAACCAGCCCATTTTGCACCGGCAGAGGCGGCGGTCTGCAGGACATCATGCATCTGCATGTCGTTCAACCCGGGAATTAAGGGGGCGTTCATGATTCCTGTGGGAATGCCTTTATGACTCAGGCTTTCTACTAGTTGGAACCGGCTCTTGTAAGTACTGGTACGGGGTTCCAGCAATAATCTCAATTTTTCGTCTGTACCTGTTATGGAGGTATAAACACAAACCAGGTTTTTGGACGCAAGTTCCTGCAACAGATCAATATCCCTTAAAATAAGTGCATTTTTTGTAATGATACCTACGGGATTCCTGAACTCCAGGCAAATTTCCAGGAGCTGCCTGGTTAACTTCATTTTCCGTTCAACAGGCTGATAGCAATCAGTATTTCCGGAAAGCGATATGGGGGCAGGTTTCCAATTCTTATTAAGGAAGAAGTTACGGAGTAACTGTGGCGCATCTTGTTTGACAATGATCCGGCTCTCGAAGTCTATTCCTGCACTATAGCCCCAGTATTCGTGTGTATTGCGTGCATAACAGTAAATACAGCCGTGCTCACAGCCCTGGTAGGGGTTAAGGGAAAATAGCATACCGACATCCGGGCTCTTCACTTCATTGACTATGGTTCGGCTTTTATCGTCAATGAATTGTGTTTGCCTGTTTTCATACTCCCAATCGTCTATGCCTTCTGTATGCTCCTGTACTTGTTCCTGGCTCAGGAATCGATTTCTGGGATTAAATTGTGCTCCCCGGCCTTTGATCATCTCTCCCGTATTCTGCTGCATTTTCGAAGGCTTGTCTTGACGTCGTAATCAATAGATTTTTACAAATGGTTATCGGATATAAGCTTAACAGGAACAACCGGTTGGACCCGGGATAAGGAACATTTATTGTTTTAATGTCTTGCTTCCCTCTTTAGATTAAAGGCATCAAGACAAGGCTGAAGGAAAGGCTGGTACCGCTTCAGGTCCTCATTAGTACCTTTATTGAGCGTGCGCCATTCTTCGGCGGTCATCTTTTCATTAAGTTTATCACCGGCGCAGTTACAATATTCTTCTACCCATATCCTTCCCTGTTCATTGGCAACGGTGCTGTCTGAAGCGTAGCTGTTGACACAGCCTTTTACATAATCATTCCGGTAGTCCTCTTTTGAAGGTGCACATGCAGTGAACAGGCATGTCAGGCTGGTGATAACAACAAGAATATTCTTTTTCAAAGGAAATGACATCGGATGGAAATATTGATAATGAATTTTATTTGGTCTGCGTGGTTTTCATTTGTCGCGTTAATTCGTCAATACAGGGCTGAATGGCTTTGCGCATTTTTTGTACATTTTCCAATTCGCTTGTTTTCTTTTTTTGTTCCATTTCGACTATTTCTTTAAGCGAGAATTGTTTCAATAGCTTTTCAGCAGCACAATTGCAATATTGGTCTCCCATTTCCCGGGTCATAGTGCCGGGTAATGCCGTTTTGCATTTTTTTATAAAACTGTTGCGTACGGCATCTTTGGAAGGCTGGCAGCTACTGCTTCCTAAGATCATTAAAAAGAGGCCAGTTGTCAGAGGGATCCATTTTTTTATCATTTGTTCCGCTACTTTTGAAATTATCACCTAAATGTTAAGCCTAACCTGCCAGAGTGCTCACTAAGGCACCAAGCCAAAAGTATTTATCTCCGTGTACTTTGTGCCTTTGTGAGCTATATGTGTAAAGACTGCAAACAGCTAACACCACACTAAATGTCAAATTTTATTCCCTGTGCCAAGGGTAACTGAGCGCCATAGTTGATCGTATTGGTCTGGCGGCGCATATAAGCTTTCCATGCATCTGATCCGCTTTCGCGCCCCCCGCCGGTTTCTTTTTCACCCCCAAAGGCTCCCCCGATTTCTGCCCCGCTGGTGCCTATGTTTACATTAGCAATACCACAGTCACTGCCGGCTGCCGAAAGGAATAACTCGGCTTCCCGGAGGTTATTGGTAAAAACAGAAGAGGACAATCCTTGCGGTACGCCATTTTGCATAGCTATAGCCTCTTCTATTTGATTGTATTTCATGATGTATAAAATAGGGGCAAAGGTTTCCTCCTGAACAATAGAAAAGTTATTTTCTGCTTCTATAATGCATGGTTTTACATAACAGCCGCTTTCATATCCTTTGCCCTTTAAAACACCCCCCTGCACAACTATTTTTCCACCTTCTGTTTTTGCTTTATCAATAGCTTTCAGATAATCCTCTGTGGCCTTTTGGTCAATTAAAGGACCTACATGGTTTTTACTATCCAGGGGGTTACCGATTTTCAGTTGACTGTATGCTTTCTTTAATACGGCAATGGTCTTATCATAAATACTGCTGTGGACAATTAATCTACGTGTAGAAGTGCATCGCTGGCCGGCGGTACCCACAGCTCCAAAGACCGTACCCATCAGGACCATATTTAAATCAGCATGTTCGGAAACGATAATCGCATTATTGCCGCCCAGCTCCAGTATTGTTTTGCCCAACCTGCCTGCTACGGTTTGCGCCACATGACGGCCAATGCGGGTGGAGCCGGTAAATGAGATCAATGGAATGCGTGGGTCATTATTAATAAAGTTCCCGGACGCATTACCTATAACGAGGCAACTGACGCCTTCAGGTACCTTATTCTTTTTTAATATATCTGCTATGATATTCTGGCAGGCGATCGCACAAATTGGTGTTTTGGAACTGGGTTTCCAAATGCAGACATCTCCGCATACCCAGGCAATAGCTGCATTCCAGCTCCATACGGCAACCGGGAAATTGAATGCACTAATGATCCCTACTATGCCCAGGGGATGCC
>CAZFKK010000002.1:13750-43678 GCA_964519735.1 uncultured Taibaiella sp. | reverse complement strand
ATAAAGTAACTATTATTGTAAAAAACGGCTCTATTGCATTTCATTACCCTACGGCACCACAGAGACCGGTAAAAGAGTATAGAGCATTGGTAAGTAAGCGCTTTGAGCAAGGTCCAGTCGTCAAGCAGAACTGTGATGAAGTGCTGCCTTATGACCCTACCAACTACCATATTGAAATCAATACCCTGCCTCCATTAACTTACAATGTTGATGTTGGTTTTAATGAGATAAAGCTCATCAAAGTTCCCGAATCAGGCACCCTTCAAATTACCAATAGGCAGCATATGGGGAAAGTTCAATTCTGGCACCTGCTTGGAGACGGCTTTGTGCCTTTTCATGAAATGATGGTAGCCGGAAATCTTACTGCTCAGAAAGTAGAATTTCGCCCCGGGAAATATCAGGTACGCTACTTCCGGGGCCCTATGGTCGCAGGAAAAAAAGCAGAAGTAGTCAACTTTTCTATTACAAGTAATCAAACAACAAACGTGGAATTAAATCCTTAATGAAATCCCTCTTATATGCGTTTTATTACTTTTCTGTATGCACTCTTACTTTGTTATATTATTGCTGCCCTTATATTTTGGGGAATAAGCCTGAACAAGCAAAGCACTATGCTTTTTAATAATGAACTTAATGTATTGCATGATCATATAGACAGCCTGAAGCAGCCTGAAGCTTACAAAAAAGCTTTTAAGGAAATTAAAGAAAGAGAAAACACAAGAAAACGACAATATCTGGGAGAAGGGACAACATTTCTTTTAATCATACTTATCGGTGCAGGCGTAGTGTATACTTCCATACGTAGTAACCATAAGCTATCCCGCCAACAATCCAACTTTATTTTATCTGTAACACATGAACTCAAATCACCTATAGCGGCAGTAAAATTAAATCTTCAAACGCTGGCTCGCAGAAAACTGGATGAAGCTACCCGTCAACTCTTACTAGAGAGAAGTGTCCGGGAAACCGATCGCCTGGATGATCTCTGTAACAATTTACTATTGGCCTCCCAAATAGAGAGTCGTTATTATAAACCCGCCGAGGAGCATGTAAACCTGTCTGAGATTGTCCTTGACAGTGTAAACACTTACGAAACAAGGAGTAAACACCATTTTGAATCCCATATTCTTCCTGAATGTTTTACTAATGGCGATAAATTACTTTGGAAACTGGCAATTAATAATCTTTTAGAAAATGCTGTAAAGTACTCCGCTGCAGAAACTTCTATTAAGATAATGCTGACCAGATCCGACGAAGAGTTAATATTAAGTATTTCAGATGAAGGCAACGGAATCCCGGATGAAGAGAAATCAAAAATATTTAAAAAATTCTATCGTATAGGGAATGAGAACTCCCGTAAAACTAAAGGCACAGGCCTTGGCCTGTACCTTACTGCAAAAATTGTCCTTAGATTTAAAGGCGCTATTTTAGTTAGAGACAATAGCCCCAAGGGAAGCGTATTCGAAATTAGTGTCCCATCAGCCTGACATTAATTTTTACAAAATAGTCTGCTTTACCGCTTCCAGGATAGCCGAAGCTTCTTCACGACTATTTCCCTCTACATATATACGCAACAATGGTTCTGTTCCGGACGCCCGCAACATCATCCAACAATCGTTATCCAAATAATACTTGATGCCATCAATCGTTTCTACACTGCTTACATTGTATTTTCCAAATGAGGTATAAATGCCATTTTGAGCATTTTGGATGATTTGCTGCTTTAGTGATTCATCAAGAGTAATATCATTACGTTCATAGACGAAAGGCCCTACAACCTTATAGATTTCTTGACAGAGCTCCTTTAGTGTTTTACCGGTTTCCTGCATATATTCATAAATAATCAATCCATCAAAAATGCCATCCCGCTCTGGGATATGCCCTTTTATAGCAATTCCCCCACTTTCTTCACCACCCAGCAATATGTCATCCGTTACCATTTTTTCGCTTATATATTTAAATCCAACCGGAGTCACCTCTACCGCCAGGTCATATTGTGCACACATCTTTTTTACCCGGTCTGTTACGGAGCATGCAATGACGACCTTACCCGTAAGTTTTTTATATTGACTTAAGTAATGAATCAGTAACAAAATGATATGATGAGCATCTACAAAATTACCATCCTCATCATATAATCCAATTCTATCTGCATCCCCATCTGTAGCCAGGCCTATCTTTAGTTCAGGAGTATTGGACATCAGCCCTGACAATTCGCTTAGATTCTTATGAATAGGTTCAGGAGCCGTTCCTTTAAATGATGGATTGTCCTCACAATGTATCAGTACTGCAGCCGGTAAGGTTTTACGGATTACATTCTGCCCCGCACCAAACATAGCATCATAAGCCATCTTATATGGAGCTTGGTTCAATTGTTCAAAATTAAATTTATCCTTCAGATAATCCAGGTATAATTTTTCCAGATCAATATAGCTTAACATCCCCTCCTCTTCCCAATACTTCAATGTCTTACCGGGAAGAAGGATATCGTCCGGAATAAGCGCTTCTACAGAGGCAATATCTGCAGGACTACTTGGACCTCCATGTGGACCTTTAAGTTTATAGCCATTATAAGATGGCGGGTTATGAGAAGCAGTGATGACTACTCCTTGTTGTGCTTTCATTTCTTTCACACCTAATGAAACCATTGGCGTGCTCACAAATCCTTTCGCCAGCAACACTTTTACCCCATTTTCACAAAGTACGGCCGCTGCACTTTCTGCAAATAATTCGCCGCCAAAACGACAATCATGGCCAATCACTACAGTTGGTGCAGGGTACGTTTGCTTCAGCCAATCCGCCAATGCCCTGGTCACACGTGCCACATTGTACACTGTAAAATCTTGAGCAATAATTGCCCGCCAACCATCAGTTCCAAATTTTATTATATCCATAAAATGTCCTTTAATCAGAAAAAAGATGAAGCATATATTTTGTGCAAAGAAAGGAAAAAATTAACCGGCAACAACCTTCTATCCCTG
Source organism: uncultured Taibaiella sp. (assembly GCA_964519735.1). Classification (GTDB taxonomy): domain Bacteria; phylum Bacteroidota; class Bacteroidia; order Chitinophagales; family Chitinophagaceae; genus Taibaiella. The sequence continues at coordinate 40,697 of CAZFKK010000002.1, read as the reverse complement.
GCATTCAAACAAAATAGTACTTTTGACCTTTAAAATTCATATAAACATTATAGACATGGGTATAGTTGTTCGCCAATCAATCAAATCTGTCATCGTAACACTGGGAGGTGTTGGATTAGGAGCATTGGTCATTATATTATCCACCCGTTTTTTTCCTAAAGCAGAATTAGGTTTTACACAAAATTTAATAAAAATCGCTTTGCAGATTTCTTATCTGGGGCTTTTTGGATTTAATTATACGTTACTGATATTCGGGCAAAAGTATCCACCTGGACACGAAGCGCGGGGGACTTTTCTCACCCTATCTGCTATTATTCCTTTACTCTTTTCACTCCTCGTAACTATAGCTTATTTTATTTTAAAGTCTACTATAATCGGAATATACAATATTGAAGATGCTGCCATGATGCATCAATACTTCTTGCTTTTCCCCTTACTTACTTTTCTAACCACTATAATTAATTGGCTGGAAGGTTACCTTCAATCTTTACACAAGACGGCATTACAAAATTTTGCAAGAGAAATACTAGCCCGTATTATTTACATCACCTTAATTATATTATTTGGAACAGGAATAATCAACTTTGATACTTTTATCTGGTTATATGTTATTCTATATCTGATCCCTTTGTCTTTTTTACTGTGGATTGCGATTAGAACCAAGGGATTTCGTTTTGAATATAAGCATGATTTATTTTCCCTTAAAGAAAGAAAAGAACTATTGCGTTTTTCAGGTTACCACATGCTTACAGTGATGAGTAGTGTTCTTTTACTTCAACTGGATGCGATATTATTAGCACCATTGGACGACAATGGCTTTAAAGCTGTGGCCGTATATAGTGTTGCTGCATTAGTAGTATCCATGTTGCGCAACCCCACCAGGATTATCGGATTAGCAGCTACCCCAGCCTTAACCCAAAGCTATAATGAAGGTAATATGGATCAACTCAAAAAATTGTTTATTCGTTCCGCACTCAATATGCAAATCATAGGTATCGGTATGTTTACGCTGGTTTATCTTAATATCGGTAATATTCAGGAAGTAATGGGCATGATTAAAGGAGGTTATAATGAAATCAAATGGATCATTTTAATCCTTATGATCGGCCAACTTGCAGATATGGTTACCGGCCTCAACTTCGAATTGATCGGGGTAACGAAACATTATCGCTTTAATTTCTGGATCGCTATCGTTTTGCTTATTGTGGTCCTTATTTTGAATTTTATCCTGATTCAAAAAATTGGTATTAATGGAGCTGCCTGGGCAACAACTATTGGACTCATCATTTTCAACATAGGCAAAACCATTTTCCTATGGAAAAAATTAAATATGCAACCTTTTAATAAAGCCTCATTTTATATTTTTCTCTCCGCATTTCTGGTCGCGATACCCGCCTGGATATTACCTCAATTAGGCAATGTATTCGTAGATGGTATGATCAGGTGTCTGATTTTCTGCGGACTATGGTGGGCTTTACTTTACCGTTTTAAGATCTCTGATGATTTAAATGAGATCACCCATAACCTTATAACTAAAAGACGTTTTTATTAATATCCTCCTGAATACCCTACTCATAAAGAAGCCCGGGGTCAAAAAACTCCGGGCAAAGCAGGTGTGGTTAGGCTTGATTTAACGTAAGATAGTTACATTAACAGCATTCAACCCTTTCCGACCTTGTTGCAATTCAAACTCAACATGGTCATTTTCTTTGATTTCATCAATCAAACCTGTAGCATGTACAAAAATCTCTTCATTGCTTGTTTCGCTTTTAATAAAACCAAAACCTTTTTCGGTGTTAAAGAACTTAACCGTTCCCTGGAATTTTTCTTTTTCCACTGTAATAGAAATTTAGATTAAAGAATGATAACAAAGATATAAATTAAAATTTCAAAATAATGAAATTTATACTAAATTATCATTAAAGATAAATCATCTATGTTTACGCATTAAAAAAACTATATAGTAGTTTATTTATCAAATAATTATAATAAAAAAAGGCTACAAAACGTCATTATAAAAATTATTCATTATGTTTTTTTGGGCTTCTTTTTCGCTGCGGGAAATAAAACATTGTTTAGGATGAGGCGATAGCCCGGTGAAGTAGGATGTAAGGACAAATCCGTGGGAGGATCTCCAATATGATGTTGATAATCTTCTGGATCGTGACCTCCATAGAAAGTCCATGTCCCATTACCATATTCACCATGTATATACCGGGCTTCATTAACTGCTTTATTCTCTCCCATCACCAACACACTACTTTTTAACACTTCCTTTTTAAAAGCTGTTGTTTGTCCCATAAATCCTTTGATGGTAGTAGTATGATTTTGACAAAGCATAGTAGGGACAGGATCGAATTTAGCTGAGAATGTAAATAAAGTAAAATAGTCGGAAGCCATAGGCACCCTTCTGGTACGAACATCTACATCAATATTGGAATACTCATATTCATATGAATTTGTTTCTATTATAAAATCTTTAAAAGCAAAGCAGTGAGCATAATTAAGCTTTTGTTGAGCCTGGGGATCCATAGCATCCCCATCAAAAGGCACTTCACATATATCAACACCCTCTGCAGCAATAGCTATATCATAACTATCCGTAGCACTACACATAGCAAAAAGATACCCTCCACCAGCAACAAAACCTTGAATTTTCTTTGCAACAGCTAATTTTAATTGAGAGACTTTTTTAAATCCATGTTTTGCCGCCATAGCTTCCTGCATTTTCACATCTTCTATGTACCATTTCGCATCCCTAAAGCTACTCCAGAATTTACCATATTGACCGGTAAAATCTTCATGGTGAAGGTGAAGCCAGTCATATTCTAATAATTTATCATTGAGTAAAGCATCATCATAAACCTTATCATAAGGAATTTCGGCATAAGTAAGGGCCATGGTAACTGCGTCATCCCAAGGCAATGTACTGGGTGGAGTATAGACAGCTATTCTTGGGGCTTTTTCCAATTTAATAATTTCACCATTAAAATCAGGATCTGATATCGTATGCATAATACCAGAATATTGGGCATCCGAAATCAACTGAACATCAACGCCTCTCAGGCGGCAACTTTTCTCCAATGCTTCATTTTGCTCCATTACAAAAGCACCACCATCATAATTCAATAACCAATCTACAGTCATTCCTGCTTTTAGTGCAAGAAATGCAATACCATAAGCTTTAAGATGGCTGACCTGGTTATCTGCATTCATAGGAATATACAGCTTTGCCGCCTGCATTGAACTCATCAATAAAAAGTTCAAGAGAAGAAAAAGAAAACATTGCTTCATCATGTCTGCAAGTTAGCTATTATACACGGAATTTTAGTTGGGATAACCAGTAAAATTAGCAAGTCTATCGGTAAAACATAGCACCTACCGACTAATGCCATATTCTCCTTATTTTTGCTTCACTCCATGAAGAACGATTTTGTCAAATACATCCTGATTTCGCTTGGCGCGGCTCTTCTATTTATCCCATTCCTGGGACAGGTTAACCTATTCGATTGGGATGAAATCAATTTTTCAGAATGTGCAAGAGAGATGTTGGTAACCAAGAATTACTTACGCGTACAGATAGACTATCAACCCTTTTGGGAGAAACCACCGTTATTTATTTGGATGCAGGCATTATGCATGGGTATTTTTGGTATCAATGAATTTGCTGCCAGGTTACCTAATGCAGTTATAGGTATGGCTACATTCTGCTGCCTGTTCTATATTGGCAAGAAAATAGTTAATGAACGCATGGCATGGTGGTGGGTTTTGTTATACGCTGGCAGCTGGTTACCTCATTTTTATTTCAAAACAGCCATTATTGACCCCACATTCAATTTATTTATATTCCTATCTTTTTACCAGATCTATCTTTTAAAATATGACACCCGGAAATTACTTCATGCACTATTATCGGGCTTTTTTCTTGGTCTGGCTGTTTTAACAAAAGGGCCGGTAGCTCTGCTTATCGCCTTGATTTGCCTGTTGGTTTACCTTATTCAGAATAAAGGACTATGGGGTTATCGTTGGAGTCATTTTTTATGGGTAGCCTCTGCCTGCCTGATGACTACATTTTTGTGGTTTGGTATAGACATTGTCCAAAACGGCTGGTGGTTCACACGGGAATTTATTAGCTACCAGATCCGTCTCTTTAGTACAGAAGATGCAGGGCATGGAGGCCCCTTTTTCTATCATTTTATTGTACTTATGATTGGTTGCTTTCCAGCGGTAGTATTCTTATTTCAATCCGGGAAAAGCTCCTCATGGGCTAGTAATAGGAAAGAAGAAAGTGATTTTGCAAAATGGATGTGGATTTTGCTTTGGGTAACCCTCCTCTTGTTCTCAATTGTAAAAACTAAAATTGTTCATTACTCTTCACTATGCTATTTTCCAATTACTTTTCTAGCTGCATTGCAAGTTGGACGGATTGCCGAAGGGAAAGTAAAGCTAAAGAAGGTGCTGCCGATCCTCTTAATTGTCATTGGAGGCTTATGGGCCCTAATTCTTATATTATTGCCTATTGCAGGTATGCATTTAAAGAAATTCATCCCCTATATTGATGATGCTTTTGCTGTAGGCAATATGCAAGCACAAGTAACCTGGAGTTATTGGCTATGCCTGTTGGGCACTTTATATTTAATTGGCATAATAATTAGTACTACCAAAATGAAACACCAATTCCATAAGGGGCTATTGGGAATTATTTTACTACAAATACTTGCTATTCAAGGTACAATGTTGCTTTTTACACCTAGAATAGAAGCTTATTCTCAGCGTGCGGCTATTGAATTTTACGAAAGCAAAGCCCACCAAGATGTATATGTTCATCCACTTGGTTACAAAAGTTATGCACACTTATTCTATACCCGTACACTACCTAATAGATCCCAGTTATATAATAAATTGGGTGAAGATTGGTTGCTCCATGGCCAACTCGATAAACCCGCATTTTTTATAATCAAAAATACTTCAGCAGCTCAATGGGATACGCACCCCAACCTGGAAAGGATCGGTGCCAAAAACGGCTTTATATTCTACCGAAGAAGGTAGTTAATATAGCTGTATTCATCGAAGGCTTCTGATAATGAATATTTATCCACTATCAGAAAATACGCTCTTCTGAAAGGTTCATAGCTGAATTCTCTCTTTGTTTTGCACGAGGAGAAAGCTAAAAAGCACCCATTTCCTCTTTTCCCCTAATAGTAAGAACCTTAATTCAATCCTACATTTTCACGATATTTCCATTATTGAAATTACAAAAAAAATAAAGTAGCCAGATCGATTTTCAATATTATATCTTACCTTTGCACTCCTTTTTAGTTGAGCGGGTGTGGTGAAATTGGTAGACACGCTAGACTTAGGATCTAGTGCTGCGAGGCTTGGGGGTTCGAGTCCCTCCACCCGCACTAAGAGTAAAAGCCCCGCTATTGCGGGGCTTTTACTTTAGAAAAGTAAAAAAGAAAATTATTAACACATAATAACTCTTAAAAGAATATAAAACATGGCTACGGTAACACGTGAATCCATCGGCAACCTACACGACAAACTGGTAGTGAAAATCTCTAAAGAAGATTATTTGCCGTCTTTCGAAAAAGCATTAAAACAATACGGTAAAAACGCCAATATACCGGGCTTTCGCAAAGGTAATGTCCCTGCTGGCCTGGTAAAAAAAATGTATGGCCAATCCGTATTTGTAGATGAAGTATTGCGCACAGCAAACCGCGAGTTAGAAACCTATCTTAAAGAAAGCAAACCCGAAATATTCGCACAGCCTATGGCTATGGAAAACGGAAAATTGCATTTTGATATGAATCAGCCGGCTGATTTCGATTTTGCTTTTGAAATGGGATTGAAACCGGAATTCTCAATTACACCTTTAAACAACAAAGGGACGCTTACCCGGTATAAAATAAAAGTAAGCGACAAATTGGTAGAGGATGAAATACAGAATATAAGTCGTCGTGCAGGGAAAGTTGAGCATCCGGAGAATTTTGAAAATGATACAGATATCGTATATGCTACGTACGAAAGTTGTGATGCCAGCGGCCTGGTAGCTGAAGATGCAGCTAAAACAGAAGACGTAGTTACCCTGGAACAATTACCTAAAAAATTGGGCGAACAAGTAAAGGCATTAAAAGCCGGGGAACCCTTAGTCTTCAAACCAATAGAAGTATGTGCCAAAGAAGAATTAGCCGATTTCATGAAAAGCGCTTTACGCAAGATTGATGATATGACTGCTGCTGACCAATATTATAGGTTAACCTTGACAAAAATTGGTCGTCTTATTCCTCGGGAGATGAATGAAGAATTTTATGCCGAAGCATTTCCCGGAGTGGAAATAAAAGGGGAAGAAGAATTTAAACAAAAGGTTAGAGAAGAGTTGGAGAAAGAAACAGCCCGCCTGGGCAAAGACCGCCTTCAGAATGAAATATTCGAAACCTTAATACATGAAACGCCTTTAGAATTACCCGTTACCTTCCTTAAAACATGGTTGCAGAAAGGAGGAGAAAAAGAGAAGACAAAGGAAGAAGCAGAAGCAGAATTTCCTTCATTTGACCACCAACTTCGCTGGACATTAATATCTGATAAGTTAATCCGGGATAATAATATCCAGGTAACTATGGAGGAAGTGCTTAGTGATGTAAAGGCTAAGGTCATGAACTATTTTGGCATTAATGATGAAAATGATGCCCCCTGGATGGAGTCCTATCTGGAAAAAATGACTAAAGATGAAAAAACTATGGATGAGACTTATCGTCGATTATTGATGGATAAGTTATTCACCAAACTTGAGTCTATTTTAGAGGTAAAAGAACAAGAAGTAACAGAAGAAGAATTTGCTAATATTCCCGTTGCCCACCATCACCATCATTAAGAGGTTTTAAAATTGGGAAAACAACAATAAAATAGTTCAGTAATAAATATCCGTGCAGATTTCTCATCTGTGCGGATATTTATTTAGAACCATTCGCGAAATATTAATTCATTTTTTCGCTCATTTCCATTTTTTTTGTACCTTGACACCCTGAAGTTTATTGAACTGAATCAGTAATTACTTACATTTATATTTTTATGAAAAACTGGAGATCACTTTTACTTACGGCAATAGCCTTCTTAGGTATTAGTACTATGGTATTATTTAGTTCCTGCGAACAGGACCCTTGCGCTGAACTCAACTGCCAGAATGGAGGGGTCTGTACCGATGGGTTCTGTCGTTGTCCTATTGGCTTCGAAGGGTCAGAATGTACAATATCTACTGCCAGCCGTTTCGTGGGAACCTATTTGGGGTCTAGAAACTGCAGTGATGTGCCTCCCATAGCAGATTCTATAACCATCGAATTAATTAGTGATCCCAATATCATCCGCCTGCATTTAGGATCAGAGACTGATCATACAATTGAGCTTGATGGCGCTGCAACCAATTCCGAAGCTCAGCTGGATTATAAGGGAGAAGGTATAGAAGTACATGCCTATGTGACTATTGAAGGCAATAATATAAATGTGTTTCTACAAACCATATATCCTGACAGTCGTGAAATCTGCCAATTTACCGGAACTAAAATAGAGGAAAATTAGAGTTACGCAATCAAAACATGATCCTACTTACAAAGGAGGGCTGTGCCATAAAAGCACAGCCTTATTTTATTCCTTAATTTTGCTCGGAAATTGGGCAAAAAATCATTTTGGCCTTAGCTTATTTGTACAATATGAATAATATATTTTTGCAGGATTTTGGGAACGTTGAATATGATAAAGCCTGGGCTTTACAGGAGAAATACATGCAAGAAGGTCTTGATATAAAATCTGAAAGATTTAATAATCCTCATGATGTACAGGAACAAAAAATACGAAATTTTCTGTTCCTGTGTGAACATCCTCATGTTTATACATTGGGTAAAAGCGGGGCAATAGAACATCTTTTGATCAACAATCAAATAATGAAAGATCTGGGTGTTTCATTTCATAAAACCAACAGAGGAGGGGATATTACCTATCATGGCCCCGGACAATTAGTAGCTTATCCTGTCTTGGATCTTGAGCAATTCTATACTGATTTAGGTCGTTACATGCGTTCTCTTGAAGAAACTGTTATTCTTACTTTAAAAGAATATGACATTCAAAGTGGCAGGCTCCCCGGCTCTACAGGCGTGTGGCTTGATCCTGAGGTCACTGGAAAAGCCCGAAAAATATGTGCTATGGGTGTACGTAGTAGCCGATGGATAACTATGCATGGCTTAGCCCTGAATATCAATACGGATCTGACATTTTTTAATCATATAGTGCCTTGTGGTATTAGCGACAAAGGAGTAACAAGCATGCAAAAAGAACTAGGCCAGACTGTTAATGAAGAAGAGGTTAAAAGTACTTTTATCGCTAATTTCAGCAAAGTATTCGATGTAACGCTAAGCCAATTGAGTTAGCTCTGCCAGTTAAGGCTTTAATGTCAAGATTACAAAGTCGGCAACATTATGGTACTCTGTCCAATCCGGCTGATCAATGTTTTCAACAGGGATACAACTGATTGTCAGTACATCTTTCTTATAAGATTGGCGTAAGCGTTCCCCCAGACCTGAATGATAGTCACTATGAAAGCGCCCATTTATCTGAAATACAACAGCATCTTTGGCCTGTTTAGTTGCCTTATAAATAGACCAGGCCATTGTAGCATCCCATAGGTTCTGGCTTTGATACATATTCATTCCAGGTATATCATGGCCGCCCATTACCTCCATAAAACGATCATGATAATTGCCGGTAAGTGTATCAATAGGCAAAGGAGGCAAATACTGGCGTAAGGCATCCTTACTTAAACGCTCCAATGCCTGTAGTCCCTCTCTGGTCACACGATTTACATACCGGGCAGGCGTATTAGCAGCAACAACACTCAATCCATTATCTTTTGCATATTCAATAAGCCCTCGGTAATCTTTGTAATTAGCCCAGGCTCTGCTTTCTTTAACAAAATTCTTCTCACTAATAAGATGTTGCAAGTATTCATTCATCACTGATTGCACATCCCGTTCAAACATTTCGAGTGAAAGCAGCGTACGCTTTCCAAAACGGCTATACAATTTTTTATAGATCTCCAGTTCCAACAAATGTCCTATAGAATCATCATGCTGTTCTCCAAATATTAATACTTGCCTGGGCAATATATGAAGCACCAATTCATCTATGGTTACCTCTTTGCCTACTTTGGTATGATACAGTTTATAGTCAACATTTCGCTCTTGTCCACTAACCTTATTGGAGATTACAAACAAAAAAAGCATCAGAGCTGGCAATCTATACATATTGAACAATATTTGCGGGCAAAGTTAAGTGTAAAAAATAAAAAGGAGAAGACCTATCTGGCCTTCTCCTTGTACGGACATATATTTGAACTAAAAAATAATAATTAATGTGATTCCTCTCCAGGTTTCAAGGGTTCTGTCTGAGGAATAAAATCCTTTTCATTGCCATCATCCTTAAAATCATAAGGCCAACGATACACTTCCGGGATCGGACCTTCCCAATTCCCATGTCCGGGATTGATAGGTGCTGTCCATTCCAATGTAGTAGATCCCCAGGGGTTTGGGTCCGTCACTTTACGACCTTTAAAAATACTTACAAAGAAGTTGAAGACAAACAATAACTGGGTAAAGAATACAACGATTACAACAATGCTGATAAATGCATTCAAATCATTGAACTGTTTAAAAGACTCCCAAGCACTATAATCATAATAACGACGAGGCATTCCGGCAAAGCCTTCATAATGCATTGGCCAGAATATCAGGTAAGCACCAGCCAGGGTAATAAAGAAATGAATATAGCCCAACGTATTATTCATAAAGCGGCCAAACATCTTTGGAAACCAATGGTAGACACCTGCAAACATGCCAAAGAATGAACTTACGCCCATTACCAGGTGAAAGTGAGCTATAACGAAGTACGTATCATGCAAATGGATATCCAGAGCCGAGTTACCCAGGAAAATACCTGTAAGTCCACCGGAAATAAATAGCGAAACAAAACCTAACGCAAACATCATAGGAACCGTAAACCTGAGATTGCCTCTCCAGATAGTTGTCAGCCAATTAAATACTTTAATAGCGGAAGGTATTGCGATCAATAAAGTTAAGAGAACAAATATTCCTCCAAGGAACGGGCTCATTCCCGTTACAAACATATGATGCGCCCATACTAAAAATGCCAAAGAAGTAATACCCAACAAAGAGATGATCATCGCAAGGTATCCAAAAATCGGCTTTCTACTGTTAGTAGCTAAAATTTCAGAAGCCATCCCCATACCTGGCAGCATAACGATATAGACTTCAGGATGCCCTAAGAACCAAAACAAATGCTGGTACAAAATGGCAGAACCACCTATGTGTGAAAGAGCCTTACCTCCAATGAAAATTTCTGAAAGGTAGAAGCTGGTACCCATATGACGGTCAAATATCAACAATACAAATCCAGATAATAATACGGGAAAAGATAATACACCTAATACAGCGGTAAAAAAGAAAGACCACATGGTTAACGGAAGACGTGTCATTGTCATTCCTTTAGTTCTCATGTTGAGGATAGTGGTAATATAGTTCAATCCCCCCAGCAACTGAGAGGCCACAAATAAAGCCATACTAATCAGCCAAAGATCCATCCCAATACCAGAACCTATAGAAGCTTCTTTTAATGCACTCAAAGGAGGATAAGTGGTCCAGCCGCCCGCAGCAGGACCAGTTTGAACGAATAGAGATCCAAACATGAGTACGCTGGAAATAAAGAACAGCCAGTAAGAAAGCATATTCATAAAAGGAGAGGCCATATCGCGGGCACCTACCTGTAAAGGAATTAAGAAGTTACTGAATGTGCCACTTAAACCCGCTGTCAACACAAAGAAGATCAAAATCGTACCATGCATTGTCACCAGTGCATAATAAAATTCAGGTGTAAGTTTGCCTCCCTTAGCCCAATGTCCCAAAAATTGCTCCATAACCGGGAAAGTCTCTTCGGGAAACCCAAGTTGCAAACGGAAAAATACGGAAAACAATGCACCTATAATGGCCCAAATGATACCCGATATCAAGTATTGCTTAGCAATTACCTTATGATCCTGGCTAAAGATCCATTTGGTAATAAAATGCTGCACGGGATGTTCGTGATGTCCATGAGCTCCCGCATGCAGTTGTCCTGCGTGTACGGCTCCTATTGTAGATTCGTTACTCATTTTATTTTTATATTTCCTTCCCTTTAGGTAAAGGTACTATCATTATTTAAAAGGAATATTCCTGATCTTATAAACAATATGCAACGACTCAATGTGCGTAAGGATGCATAATTATGGAGTAGCAAGACTTACGACCTGTGCTGAATCAACAGGTGAGGCTGTTTCTGCTGCCGGTTGCTGCAAATTAGTATAATAGGCAGGCTGTTTTGCAATCCATTCATTAAACTCTGCATCTGTTTGTACAATTACAGTACCTCTCATAGAATAATGTCCCTTACCACACATTTGGTCACATGCTATTTCATAAACAAAGTCCGGATTTTTCGTTTTCACTTTCATTTCATCCGATGTAAATCTTGGAGTAAACCACATAGTGGTTGCGATACCCGGCACAGCATCCACCTTCATTCTGAAATGAGGCAAACCCACATCATGGATTACATCCCGGGAATTAATAACAAGATGTACAGGACGTTTATTAATAATATGCATTTCTCCATTTTCTACAATGATATCGTCCTTAGTTGCAGGGTCATTCCAATCCAAGCCCAAAACATTTGTAGCATCATTAATCAACCGGAAGTCGCGTTTTCCTAATACCCCATCAGCACCAGGATAGCGCACAATCCAGTTAAATTGTTTCCCCACAATTTCAATTACCAAAGAATCTTTAGGAGCTTCACCAGTAAAATTAAACCAATTTTTCAACCCAATAATTACAAGGACCACTAAGGCTAACGCAGGAACTGTTGTCCATAAAACTTCAAGTTTATTGTTGTGAGACAGGAAATAAGCTTTGCTGTGCTCTGTAGCTTGATAACGATAAATAAAGTAAAATAATAAAATATGGGTAACAAAGAATACTATACCGGTAAGGATCAACGTGACCAACAACATACTATCATAATGAACACCTTGTTCTGATGCCGACTCAGGAAGCATTTTATCTATCAGATCAACATGGCATATATAAATACCTATGAGACCCAATACAAAGAAAATTACCATAAGCCAAGCCATCAAACGGTTGGTCTGAGCCTTAACCTTTTCTTCCCCACGTAAAATGGTAGCTAATTCACTTGCTTTGGCTATTTGATATATTACTATAAAGACCAGAACAACTAAGGCGGTTACAATTAATCCCGACATTGCTTAAAAATATTTTTTACTCAAAATCCCAAATAGGGTTTATTAAAATAATACAGATCGACTAATATAAAAATATCAAGACATACGCTAACTCACATGCACCAAGGTTTCCTTCAATAATGGATTATTATTTGTCACTAAATTAGCCTTGGCTAACGTTTTTGAAACTGCCAATATCATAATACCAATAAATCCACATACAACGCCCAATTCAAACCAACTTAATTGCCAATGTTGTTGCAAAGGAGAAGGCATAGTCATCAGATAAAAGTCTATCCAATGGCCAAACAGAATAGCAAGGGCCATAAAGACAACTGTAAAATAATTGCGTTTACTCGGTCTGGTCATTAAGATGAGAATAGGCATTACAAAATTCAAAATAAGATTGGCCCAGAAAAAGAAGCTATAGGGGCCTTGCATCCTTATTTTGAAATATCCGGTCTCTTCAGGAATGTTAGCGTACCAGATCAACATAAATTGAGCAAACCATAAGTACGTCCAGAACACACTGAAAGCAAACATAAATTTACCCAGATCATGCATATGTTCTTTAGTAACAATTCCAAGATTACCCTGATTCTTCAAATAAACAACAAATAAAAGGATCAGAGCCATACCACTAACAAAGGAACTGGCAAATACATACCAACTGTATAGCGTTGAATACCAGTGAGCATCAATACTCATTAACCAAAGCCATGGAGTAGTACTCATCATAGTAAGCGCATAGACAAAGAGAAATGCTCCTGACATAGCCACCATCCTCCAGTATAATTTAGTACTGTTTTTAGGTGCTGATTCCTGAGCAATGGAATTTTGACGGAACTTGATCCCAAACCAGCTCCAGGTAACAACTGTAGCTATTGAAAACCCAACAAACATACCTTTATTGAGAAAGGGAGATTTACCCTCTAAAATCTTATCTCCGCCAGGGTGAATCCAATGGTAGATCGGGTTGTGATCACCCAGTCCAAAAACTATAGTCAATAACACGACTAACGCAATTACACCAAATATCCATACGTTAGCACCAATGGCTTCCGGAACTCTGCGATAGGCTACAATCCAACCGCCTTGAGCTAAACCAGCCGCAGCTTGAATAAAAATAGAAGCGGAGGAAATAAACAGAAAATATACGCTGTTTTGTAGCAATACAGTCCAGAAGCGAGCCTGATCATATTCATTACCCGGTAATAAAATCACAAAACCACCGATAATCGTAAGAATGCCTATAATAAGCAATACCAAACCCGTGGTTCTTAATCGTGAAGGCACTTGAAAACGTTCCGTAATCATAATGTTTGTTGCTTCGACCTCCCATGAAGGGAGCAATTAATGTATAAAAAGTATTAAAATTCGGGTTCTCCCCTTTATCGAACTTAAAGACTAATGCTTAACCTGTATTGTATCTTCAGTTACCGTTGGTACGTTTGCACTTTTCAATGTTACAGAATCCGATGAAGCACTTAGTGTATATGCAGCACCTCCATTTTCAGATTGTACTTTCTTAATATAAGCGATTACAGACCAACGTTGATTTTCATTCAATTGACTTGCATAGGACCCCATCATATTTTTACCATACATAATCGCATAATACATCTTTCCTTCAGACATATCCAGATAAGCTGCACCTTTTAAATTTGCAGGCATAGCTGCGAACTTGCCACTGGAATATAAAGGCCCATTACCATCCAATGCTGTGCCATGGCATATCCCACAGTAAATGTCATACAAACGCTTACCTTCTTCTAACTGAAGATCGGTAAATTTATATGGAGATCGTAATGAATAATAAGCTACAGAATCTGCTTCCGTAAGATGATTAGGTAAAGCATGGCCCCTGGCAACCGTACCCGAGACGGGCAATTGGCTTGTCATCCCATTTGCCGTTACTGGATTAGTAGTATATGCATCATAAGCCTGGGAGTAGGTCATATCAGGTGCATAAGTTTTACCCGGATTACGACGAATGTCACCACTATTACAGGCTGTAATAAATGCTATTCCTGTCATTATTAGTGTTACAAAATATTTTTTCTTCATGTCCATGTATTCAATAATAGATTATTGGTATCCGGAAATACACAATTTATACAAGCTGCTTTTGGTACTCTTCCTCTTTATCCCAACGGCCATACCACCATCCCTCTTCTGCAATTTGCACATTAGTTTCAACAGGATTTGTGGATTTAAGAAATTCCATAATTTCATTTTCAGATGCAGGATCTGTGATTTCTAAAGCCACCACAAACAGGTCATCACTCTGGCGGGGATGAAAGACATGTTTCTTAACACCAGGCATAATCTGGTTCAGATAACAATAAGTCAACACCATACCGACTGCAGCAAATAGCACTGTAAGCTCAAAGGTAATAGGAATAAAAGCGGGTAATGAGAAAAAAGGCTTACCACCATAGTTCGTAGGCCAATCCTTAGTAAAAATCCAACTCATAAAACCCAGAGCTGTTGCTGTTCCAGTAAGCCCATAACAGAAACCCGCAATGTGGAGATCCGTTTCTTTTTGCCCTAATGCCACATCCAAGCCATGGACAGGAAAAGGAGTATACACATCATGTAATTTATAACCACTGTTACGTACTTTTTGTACAGCAGGAAACAATACTGCCTCATCATCGTAACAAGCAACTGCAAATTTTTTGATAGCCATTTCGTTAAGTTCAAAAGTCAAAAGGAAAAGTCAAAATTCAATTTTATTCATGACCTTCTAATGCGCATTTTTTAATGAGCATGCTCCGCTTCTTGAATAAATTCAGGAACAGATTTTTCATCCAGATGTTTCATTCCACGTTTATAATTATCACCAGAAGTCTTCAACGTAAATTTGATCTCAGCGATAGCGACTACAGGGAAATATTTAGCAAACAGGAAAAAACAAGTAAAAAACAAACCAAAAGTACCAATATAAAATCCCATCTCGGTCCAGGTTGGACTATAATAAGTCCAGCTGGAGGGGAGATAATCCCGATACAATGATGTAACAATAATTACGAATCGTTCAAACCACATACCAATATTGACTACAATAGAGAGTAAAAAAGTAAATACTATATTCCGACGTAATTTCTTGAACCAAAAGAATTGAGGAGACACCACATTACAAGTCATCATAGCCCAATAACTCCACCAATAAGGCCCCAAAACGCGCCATTTGAAAGCTTGTTGTTCATAAATAACCTGGCTATACCATGCCATGAATAATTCAGTTAAATACGCTACACCTACGATCGAACCTGTAAGTACAATTACCTTATTCATGGCCTCAATATGTCCAATAGTAATGTAGTCTTCAAGACGGAAAATCTTTCGAACCAGAATCAAAAGGGTTTGCACCATAGCGAAACCAGAGAATACAGCCCCGGCAACAAAGTAGGGAGGGAATATTGTAGCATGCCAACCTGGAATCACAGACGTCGCAAAGTCAAAGGATACAATAGTGTGTACAGAGAGCACCAAAGGAGTAGAAAGGCCGGCAAGTACTAAACACAGGGCTTCAAAACGTTGCCAGTTTTTGGCCGTACCTGTCCAACCAAAGGAGGCAAGGCCATATAATCTTTTTCTTAACTTAGTTTTGGCCCTATCCCTTATCGTTGCAAAATCAGGAACCAGCCCGGAGTACCAGAATAATAAAGAAACTGTAAAATAGGTAGAGATCGCAAACACATCCCACAGCAGGGCAGAATTAAAATTCGGCCAAAGAGCACCTCTTGAATTAGGATAAGGTAAAACATAAAAAGCATTCCATACACGTCCCATATGAAAAATAGGGAATTGTCCTGCACACATTACCGCGAAAATCGTCATTGCTTCGGCTGCACGGTTTACGCCTGTACGCCAACCCTGACGAAACAGTAAAAGAATTGCAGAGATCAATGTACCGGCATGACCAATACCTACCCACCAAACAAAGTTAGTAATATCCCATCCCCATCCTACGGTACGGTTAATCCCCCAGGTGCCTATTCCCCAATAAACTTCCCAAAATACGGAGAAAACACCAAAGCCCAATAGAAGCAGGGAAAAGGCGAATCCCATATACCATAGTCTGGTTGGCTTCTGTTCTATCGGACGGCAAATATCTTCAGTTACCTGATGATAAGTTTTGTCACCATTAATCAGCGGCTCCCGAACAAACGATTCGTACTTAAGATGCATAACTTAATATATTGGATATGGTATTTTCAAAAACAGGTAATGAACCTTTATTTGATACTAAAAATTATATTATTAAATAAGTCATTCTTTAAAGGTAAAGATTAAATGTGTTGCTTAGACATTTCATCCTGTACTTTACCGGATACAATTTCCTTAGTATTTCTAATTTTAGAAAGATAATTGACATTAGGTAGAACATGTAATTGCTCCAGCACATAAAACACACGCTCTTTATTGTCTTCATACCTGACCTTATAAATAGCACTATCTTTATCATTCACATTACCAAAAGTAATGCAGTCGGAAGCACAAGCTACCTGGCAGGCTGTCTTCGCCGCTCCGTCTTTAAGCGGATGACCTGCTTTTTTAGCCTCGAGTTTAGCATCCTGTAAACGCTGTACACAGAAAGAGCATTTCTCCATGACACCACGGCTACGTACTGTTACGTCTGGATTTAATACCATTCGTGTTAAATCATCATTGATATCGTCTCTGCGACCGTCTTCATAAAGATTATCCGCAAAGCTATCTGCCCCATTAAAATCGAACCAATTGAATCTCCGCACTTTATAGGGGCAGTTATTGGCACAATATTTAGTACCTATGCAACGGTTATAAGCCATTTGGTTCAATCCTTCTGAACTATGGTTAGTTGCAGAAACAGGACAAACGTTTTCACAAGGCGCATTATCACAATGCTGACACATCATAGGCTGGAAAACAGCTTGAATACTATCCGGATCATTAGGATCGCCGCTAAAATAGCGATCAATACGAATCCAGCTCATCTCTTGCGACTTTAGTACCTCGTGCTTACCCACAACAGATACGTTATTCTCTGCCTGACATGCGACAACACATGCTGCACAACCAGTACATGTATTTAAGTCAATAGACATGCCCCAATGAATACCGTGCTTTTCATGAACGGGATATAAAGTGCCGTTTTTACGAAATGCTTCTTCGTCAAAATCTGCATCCGGGTCTTCATCGTGATGACCATCTTCCCAATGGAGGTGGGTATAATGAGCTAACTCATTCTTCCGCTCATTTATTAAATGACGAGGGTTTTTCTTGAACTCCTCAATAGTATACTCCTTAAGAATTGGTCTTTCTTCATAACTATGGTGGGTTTGTGTAATCCCCACCGGATAAAAATCATTGGTCTTTTCAACAGAACAAGCATTGGTATAACTGAATGTTTGTCCATTAAATGATACTAAAGGATAAACATTCTTGCCCAAATCAGCAGCGGCACGCCCCACCTGCTTATCGCGGCCGAAGCCAACGGCAACAGCAACAACAGCATCATGCATACCGGGGACTACCACTACCGGCAATGCTACTTCCTGATTGCCCACTTTAACTTTCAATACTCTTTTCTCTCTTACTACCTGATTAATGCCTGTCAATTCAGCATCAAATTGTTCCTTAGCTGTTTTGGGGGACATGCAAATGTAATTGTCCCAGGTTGCTTTAGTAATAGGATCAGGCATTTCCTGAAGCCAAGGATTATTACTCCAGGCACCGCCATAGCCTATAGATACCTTTTCATAAACAACAACTTCATACTTTCCTCCTTGCACAGCTGACACTGACGCTTTAGCTATCGCATTATTGATATCTCCAGAGAACGAAGCTCCCCCCATAATCGGCGATGAAGGTTCTGCCACCCCATCCTGAAGTGCTTTATCAAAATTAGATTGACTACCTAGTTTAGCTACCCAATATTTATTGAAGACATCATGATACGTTTCAGTAGCACCCGTCCATTTCAGCAAGCTATCCTGAAAAGCCCGTGTTTTAAATAAAGGAGCAATTGTAGGTTGGATAAAACTGAAATAACCGCTCCGGGGTTCTGCATCACCCCAACTTTCCAGCCAATGATGATCTGGAACTGCATAATTACACAGTTGGGTTGTTTCATCCATTCTATCATTAAAAGAAACAGAAAGCTTTACCTTTTTCAACCCGTCTGCAAATTGTTTACCATCAAAATAATCGTAAACAGGATTCACACCATGGATTAAAATAGTATTGACCTGACCTGCATTCATGGCTTGCACAAGCTGAACCATATCAGCATCCAGACCTTGTTTATATTGTGTTGTTGCAGTCCAATCTATTGTAGTACCATTAGCCCCAATAGCATTATTAATGGAATTAATAATGGTCTGAACAGCTACGTCATTACTCTGACATACAACAAGACCATTTCCTTTCTTAAGGTCTGCTGCAGCAGCGGTAATTAATTCATTTAATTTTTTAGAACTAAAAGTAGGTGTCGATCCATTAGTTATAGCAGCATAAAGAGCTACGGCTACCTTACCAAATTCAGAAGGCTTGCAGGTAGCTCGCTCATCTGCGTTTGCGCCTGTCATAGACATTGTGGCCTCTACCTGATAATGCTTACTCATTTCAGCATTTTTAGCATCACGCCCTAATATTTTGCGGGTCTTCATAAATCCTGCAGAATATTCCAAAGGAGCAATCCAGGTACCAAGGAAATCTGCACCAAGACTGAAAACCGTTTTTACCTTATCAAAATGGTAGGTTGGAAGTGCCCGTTTACCATAACTGGCTTCATTCGCCAGTAACATACCTGAATAAGAAATGGGATCGTACTGTATATGCCTGGATCCCGGGTATTTAGCCAGGAAGCGGTTAATTACCTCTTTAGTTGTCGGACTGATCAAGGTACCGGTAAGCAAATACACAGCACCTCCGGCGGCATTTAGGGCTTCAGCAATAGGTGTATCTACTTTGTCGAAAGTGTCCACCTGCTTGCCATTAGCCTGAGGCTGACGTAAACGGGTCTTATCATATAAACTTAAAGTAGCAGCGATAACACGAGCATTAATACCTCCCTGAGATACAGTGGATAGAGTATTTGGTTCAATCATAATGGGGCGACCATCACGTGTTTTTACCAATACAGAACAAAAATCTCCATTATCTACAAAAGATGAGGCATAATAGTTAGCTACGCCAGGCACTAATCTTTCTGCATCCGGTTGAATTGCATAAGGAATAGCTTTACGGACGGGCATTTCACAGCTTGCCGCCACAGTTGCTGCAAGTGTACTAAAACCTAAAAATTTAAGAAAATCCCTTCTGGGGGTAGTTGCATTCAACAATTTGTCGCTTATCTCCGGTACAGGTAATTCCTGCTGAAATTCATTTTCAACAATCTGCTGATGTCCCGGAGTTTGCTCCAACTCTTCTAATCCCTTCCAGTATTGCTTTTGACTCATAAGTCTAATGTGAAAATGTGAAAATGTGAAAATGTGAAACCATCACTGGCTATCTCCATTATTTACATTTATAATTCCTTAAAATATAATACTAAAATTATGAATATAATCTCTTTATGATGGATATACTAACGTATACTTAGCAGCACTAGCAAATGCTTTTTAGTAGTGGCACTTCTGGCATTCATCACCGCCGAGCTCTGCTCCTGTCACTCCGGTACGCGTACCCGCTTTTATCTCATCATGATACTTCTGGAAAATACTATAATAATCATTGTCTTTAAACTGCACTTCAGTCTGGCGGTGGCAGTTAACGCACCAGCCCATGGAAAGCGGAGCATGTTGATGCACCTCATCCATTTCCTGAATAGCACCATGACAACTTTGACATTGTACTTTCCCTACAGCAACGTGTTGTGCGTGGTTGAAATAAACATGGTCGGGAAGGTTATGAATTTTAACCCATTCAATAGGTTTGGCTAAAATGTTACCTTGTTCATCACGCTTATATTCCTTTTTAACCGGATCCCAACCTGCATATTCATACAGTTTATGAATTTCTTCCGTACCATTTACTTTCTTGCCTTCATAAGTAATTAACTCTTCTGTCCCGGTATATTCGTCTATTTGCTTATGGCAATTCATACAAACATTTGTAGAAGGAATCATTGCCTGACGGCTCTTTTCAGTTCCTACGTGGCAATATTGACAGTTAATCTGGTTAACTCCGGCATGCACCTTGTGAGAATAAAAAATAGGCTGCTCAGGCATGTAATTTTGCTGACGCCCCATTTCCACGGAGCCATTTACAATCCAATATCCTGCAAGAGAAAGTATCAGGATACCTGTAATAGCTATGAATAATTTGCTACGAAATAAAGGAACGTCTTTTTTGTTTTCAATACCCTCTTTGTCATTCGCAACCTTGTTTAAGGTCTTATTGACCCGGGCCAGAATGAATACCAATAAGGCCAGAACAATGGTGATCAGGGTATACAACCAAGTATTATCTTTTGCAGGTGCCTTGGCTACAGGTTGCCCATCGGTAGATGCTCCCGGAACTTTGTACTCTTCTACATACTTAAATAAAGCATCGATTTCTTCATGACTTAAATTAGGAAAAGACGTCATTGCCGTCTTATTCCACTTATTATAGATGTCATTAGCATATTTATCACCGCTGGCAATAACAGATGCAGAATTTTTCACCCAATTGTACATCCATTCTTTACTTGGTACACGCTCAAGCGCTCCTTTAAGGGCTGGACCTGTCGCATCTTTAACTGGGTTGTGACAGCTGGCACAATTAGCCTGGAAGATTGCTTTGCCATCCTGGGCAACAACATTATTTCCTAGAAAAATAGTAAACGTAACCGCAAATACCACGTAGGCAGCTCGCCTGAACCATGACTTAGACCTTAAATATGCAAACACGTATAATTTTTTTTTGGTTTATTTACCTCATTTGGGGAATTATGGGGGCAAAAGTACAACACAATCGTGAAACTTTCTACACATTTGTTAAAAAAACTTTTTCAGTCCTGGCGCGGTTTTCAACACCTCAACACACCCCTATTAAATGTTTTTGTCACTAATGTGTCATTTTTATGTCAGCGCATTGTCAAGGCCAATTTCCGGCTAATATTAAAGTGTAATTTCCCAATTTGCGAGAGGCATTCCCATCCTCTAATTTCTCTCTACTGCCATATGTAAAAGCTGGCGAGTATGTTCCGTAACTTTAAAACGTTCATCAAGACGCATACCCACTATCCATACTATCTTTTTATTGCTCTCCACCACCCATATCTTTTCCTTTTCATGTAACGCCATTTTCTGATCTATAAAAAAACGACTCAGCTTTTTCTTTTTCTTCGACATGCCTAAAGGATAGAAATAGTCACCTGTTTTCCAGGGCCTCAATATTAATGGGTAACTCAATGAAGCTGCATCCAAGTAAACCTCACGAGGCTCCGTGCTTAAAAACTTTTTTTGTTTCACAATTTCTTCATGAGAATGAACAGGCGTTACCTGCAAGGTCCCTCCTGGAATAGTCCATTTCTCCTCCTGGCCGGAAAGAAGCATAAAATGGCTTTCTTCGGCTTTTAGAGATGTAATAATCAGAAAATTACGATTACGAATAATCCTGTGTGTACCAGATTGTACGTACCTACCGGTCTCAGCATTCAACAAATGGAGGAGATCATGTAGCTGGGCAGGCTTAAAATTATAGGGTTTGACTAACTCCCAGAACAAAGTACCCAAAGGCTGACAATATTTCAATTTCAAAACCGGAATATACCTATCTTCCCCTCTTTGTTCAACCAGGCGATGGCGATACCTTTCTATAGATTCATTATAAAGTTGTTCCACCTCACGAAATCTATTCAGGTTTCCATAAAGGTTATATAATACATTCGGAAAAATCTCTTCGGCTATGGGCAGTAAACGATGCCTGACCTGATTGCGCGTATAATCATCTTTTGCATTACTACTATCTTCACGCCAGGTTATTTCTACTTTCGTTGCAAAAACTTTCATTTCCTCCTTAGAAAAAGAAAGTAAGGGCCTTATAATATTACCATACTGGGGCAAAATGCCATGTAACCCTGAAATACCGGTACCTCTAAACAGGTTAATCAGCATTGTCTCCACACCATCTTGCATATGATGGGCTGTAGCAATAAAATCATAATTCAACTGCACTCTTAATCCTTCCAGCCAATCATAACGAAGTACTCGTGCAGTTTCCTGAAGATTGCCGCCTTCCTTTTCCAGAATATCACGTGTATTAAAAGAAGCGACATGAAAAGGGATGCCTCTCGCTACAGCCCAGGAACGTACAAATGCTTCGTCTTCATCAGATTCTACTCCTCTTAATCCGAAATTACAGTGGGCCACCTGGAATTGAACAGCAGCCTCATGAAACAACCAGGCCAGAAGCATGCTATCAAGCCCTCCGCTTACTGCCACAATGACGCGCCTGTCTTGCCACTGATATTCGTTCAAAATATCTTTAAAACGTTTTAATATATCCATATGCAAAAAGAAAATTAAGCATCTATAACTAATTGAAAGAGAAATAATTTATTATTACCTGTCGCTAGGCAATCACATACGTTCATATTTTAAGGCAGGATTAATAGAATAAGGCAGGATTAATAAAAAAGGTCAGTCATCATTGCGCTCCTATTTCTTCCAAAATCTTAATAATCCGGCTATTCACAGTATTGAAATCTGCATATCCTTTCGCTATGAGATAAAATTTATTTTCTGAGATCTGCAGCAATAAAGTAGGAAAACTGGTTATCTGCAATTGTTTGACCAAGTTAAATTCACCATATGCCTGTTTCTTAATTTCTTCATTATGGAGATCTTGATAGAATGAGTCGGCATCTATATTATATTGAGGCAAAAGATGACGATAAGCTTCATCATCCGTAAGATCACGACCTTCAGAGTGAAGGGCATACTGAAGATCTGCAGCAAAACTAACCGCCTTTTCCGGGTAATGTTTTTTAAGTCCACATAAAGCGATAGACGGTTTTTCAGAATGAGGATACCAGTCGCTTTGCTCCGGATGAAAAATATGCCATAGGTAATCCTCCCCAAAGCGAATACCCGTATAATCTTCTACTGATTTATAAGCGGTTTGCATGTAACCAGCTATCGTTCCTATGGGTTGAGGGATATCTGGTGTGATCATTCCGCCGCTCAACACCTCTACCGGTATTCTGTTGATATAGGTTGTTTCGATTTCCCTGATTACGGGGCTAAATCCATAGCACCAACCACAATAAGCATCATAACAATAAATCAGAACCATTTGTTTTTTCATTTACATGTAATTGTGGCAAAATTAAGAAAGGATTCCATTACTCTATCCCAATATAACATTGATTCTAATATTGTTTAAATCAACATTTCACCTCACTGTATCAAAAAAAAATTTTATTATAATAAAAAACTGTTGTAAAATTGCAGCACAATGCAGCTAATCTTCCAGCCCTTAGTTGTCGTGTCTGTGAAAATTCCGCTTACTGTTCCCTCCAAGAAGAATAGATATAGCTAATGCTTTTTTCAACACTTATTGATTAATAACGCTCATATTTAATTTCAACAAACCGGGTTCCAAGCCCCAAATGTTTTTGTAAAACACCCCTCTATTGAATGGCTTACGACATTTTGCAACTGAACGACATGCTCGTTCCTGAATTACTTGACATTGCCGAATCTTTAGGTGTTCCCAACGCCAAGAAGGTTGACAAACAAAACCTTGTATATCGAATTTTGGATAAACAAGCAATACTGGAAGCTGAAAATAATCCTAAAGAGGAGGAACCTAAGAAGAAAAAAGGCCGTAAACCCAAGGAAATAACAGAAAGCACAAATACAGAAGCTTCATCAGAAACTCCGGAAGTGCCTGTGCCACCTCCGGTAGCAGATAAGCCTTTACGTAGCAAACGGGAACGAAAACCTACAGGAAACGCCAGGCCAACGCAACAACCTGAAGAAACAATACGCCCTGCTGCAAAAGAATCAAATAGAGAAAAAGACAAGCCAAACACTGAAACGCAACCCGTGCCTCCTATTGAGATCGCAAGACCTGCCAAGACCAGTGATGAAAGCATTGCTCCCGATAAAGAACCCAATACGCAACAAAAGTCCGAGATTGAAGATCAGAAACTACGGGAGCCACAACCCAACAGACCACAGGCGCAACAACGGACTAATAACAACCCTAACAACAACCGTACACCACAACAGCAGGCCGAAACCCAATTTAATATCGAATTTGATGGCATTATCCCCGGCGAGGGTGTATTGGAAATGATGCCGGATGGCTATGGTTTCCTGAGAAGTAGTGATTACAATTATCTAAGTTCTCCGGATGATATTTATGTTTCCCCCTCACAAATCAAATTATTCGGATTAAAAACCGGCGACACCGTTACCGGCAATGTACGTCCCCCTAAAGAAGGAGAAAAGTATTTTGCCCTTTTGAAGGTGGAACATATAAATGGCAGACAGCCGGAAGAAATACGGGACAGGGTGCCATTTGATTATCTTACGCCACTCTTCCCTAATGAAAAATTGAACCTCAAGACCACCTCTAACAATTACAGTACCCGTATCATGGATCTGTTTACACCAATTGGAAAAGGACAGCGAGGCTTGATCGTGGCACAACCCAAAACGGGTAAAACCATGTTGTTGAAAGAAGTAGCCAATGCAATTGCCGCTAATCACCCGGAGTGTTACCTGATGATTGTACTAATCGATGAGCGCCCTGAAGAGGTTACCGACATGCAACGTAGTGTAAATGCAGAAGTAATAGCCTCAACCTTTGATGAACCTGCCGACAAGCACGTAAAAGTTTCCCAGATAGCCCTGCAAAAAGCGAAAAGACTGGTAGAAGTGGGCCATGATGTTGTCATTCTTTTAGATTCTATTACGCGTCTTGCACGTGCTCATAATACCGTTGCTCCTGCAAGTGGAAAGGTATTGAGTGGTGGTGTCGAGGCCAATGCTATGCAAAAACCCAAACAGTTTTTCGGGGCAGCGCGCAAAATTGAAAATGGAGGATCATTAACCATATTAGCCACTGCATTAATTGACACGGGCTCCCGTATGGATGAAGTCATTTTTGAAGAATTTAAAGGTACAGGTAACATGGAATTGCAACTGGATCGGAAATTAGCCAACAAACGTATCTTTCCGGCGATTGACATTACGTCTTCCTCTACCCGTCGTGATGATCTGTTACTTGATAAGGACACTTTAGGTAAAATGTGGGTATTACGTAATCATATTGGTGGCATGAATACAGATGAAGCGATGAATTTTCTGATGAAACAAATGAAAGGAACCAAAAGCAATGAAGAGTTTTTGGCTACCATGAATAAATAATTAAGAATAATAAGGTACAGTCTACCGGCGATTCCCGTTAAAAAGCTTTTGTCTCCCCGGCAAAAGCTTTTTAATTTTATTCAATATATCAGGATACATGATCAGAAGATCAATGTGAATAAAATCCTCTCTCAGGCGGTACATTTTTTCGTTACTTTGTACCATCAGTACATTCCGCTGATGCCTCCATTAAAATGCAATTTTCCCATCTACATAACCATACCCAATTTTCTCTTCTGGACGGCGCCTCGTCCATAGGACGTTTATATAAAAAGGCAGAAAAAGATAACATGCCTGCTGTGGCCATTACAGATCATGGCAATATGTTTGGTGTATTTGAATTTGTGGCACAAGCCTGGAAAAACACAAAAGTTACCGGCACTACAGCTGAAGGCAAGGAAATCAAAGAACCTGTAGTAAAACCAATTGTGGGTTGTGAGTTTTATGTAGTAGAAAATCGCCATAAACGCCAGTTTACACGCGAAGAAGGCAAAGACAAACGCTTTCATCAACTATTCCTGGCTAAAGATGAAACAGGCTATCAAAACCTGGTCAAACTTTGTTCTCTGGGTTTTATGGAAGGCCTATATGGCAAATACCCCAGAATAGATAAGGAATTAATTTTGCAATACCATGAGGGGCTAATTGCCACAACGTGTTGTATCGGAGCTTCTGTTCCGCAAGCTATCCTTTATAAGTCCGAACAGGAAGCAGAGTGCGAGTTTAAATGGTGGTTAGACTTATTTGGCGAAGACTATTATGTTGAATTACAACGACATGACATACCAGAACAAATCAAGGTGAACAATATGCTCCTGCATTTTGCACAGAAGCATAAGGTTCCCATCATTGCATCTAATGATTCACATTATGTAGAACAAGAAGATGCAAATGCACATGATATTTTACTTTGCATTAATACCGGAGAAAAGCAAAGTACGCCTACAAATAAAGAATTCTCGGACGATAGTGAACTTCGATCTAAAAACACTCGTTTCGCGTTTTATAACGATCAGTTTTATTTCAAGAAGACGGAAGAGATGCAACAACTCTTTCAAGATATACCCCAAGCTATTGATAATACTCAAATAATTGTTGATAAAATAAAGCCCCTTAAACTGGAAAGAGAAATTCTCTTACCTCACTTTAAGGTTCCGGCAGAATTCCATGATGACCAGGATGCCTTCCTGGAACATCTGACCTGGACAGGGGCACGATCCCGCTATAAAGAGATCACGGCCGAAATAGA
>CAZFKK010000002.1:5758-13740 GCA_964519735.1 uncultured Taibaiella sp. | reverse complement strand
CGAAATAGAAGAACGCATAAAGTTTGAATTATTTACCATTAAAACGATGGGGTTTGCCGGATACTTTCTTATTGTGTCCGATTTCATACGCGCCGGTAGGGAACTGGGCGTCTTTATAGGACCAGGGCGTGGTTCTGCCGCAGGTTCAGCTGTAGCCTACTGCATAGGGATAACAAATATAGATCCTATAAAATACAACTTACTATTTGAGCGGTTCCTCAACCCGGACAGGAAATCCATGCCTGATATCGATACGGATTTTGACGATATTGGCAGGCAAAAGGTAATAGATTATGTTGTAGATAAATATGGAAAGAACCAGGTAGCGCATATTGTAACCTACGGTACAATGGCGGCAAAAATGAGTATTAAAGATGTCGCCAGGGTTAAAGATCTTCCACTAAGTGATTCTAATGCCTTAGCAAAGTTAGTACCGGATAAGCCAGGCATATCTTTAAAGCGGTTATTAAGGGCACCTATAGATGCCTCTACAAAAGAAGATAAATCCCTAAAAGAAAAAGAAGGCCTTCAGGAAGAAGATCTGATTAATGTACGTCGACTCCGTGAAATCCTGGAAGAACAAAGTGTTGCGGGAGAAGTCATTCGAGAAGCAGAAAAATTAGAAGGATCCGTAAGAAATACAGGTATTCATGCAGCCGGTATTATCATAGCTCCCAAAGATTTGTCGGAGCTAATCCCGGTATGTGCAGTAAAAGATGTCAACCTGCTTATTACCCAGTTTGAGGGAAATATAATTGAGAATGCAGGTGTAATCAAAATGGACTTCCTGGGTTTAAAAACCCTTACCATACTTAAGGATGCATTGGCCTTAATCAAACGCAATCATGGAATAGAAATAAGTATAGACGATATCGATCTGGAAGATGAACAAACCTATCAATTATACCAAAGAGGAGATACCAATGGAACTTTCCAGTTTGAAAGTCCAGGAATGCAAAAACATTTGCAAAACCTAAAACCAGATAAGTTTGCCGATCTTATCGCAATGAATGCGCTGTATCGTCCAGGGCCGATCCAATACATCCCTCTCTTTATTAAGAGAAAACATGGAGAAGAGGCCATCACTTATGACCTTCCGGAAATGGAGGAGTACCTGGCAGATACTTACGGCATTTCTGTATACCAGGAACAGGTGATGTTGTTATCCCAAAAGCTGGGAGGCTTCTCTAAAGGAGATGCAGATGTACTGCGGAAGGCTATGGGTAAGAAGCAGAAATCCGTACTGGATAAAATGAAAGTCCAGTTTATAGAAGGTGCTACTGCTAAAGGTCACCCTGCCGATAAATTAGAAAAGATTTGGACAGACTGGGAAGCATTTGCCCAATACGCATTTAACAAGTCTCACTCTACCTGTTATGCCTTTGTAGCTTATCAGACAGCCTTTCTTAAGGCCCACTATCCATCCGAATATATGGCTGCTGTACTGAATAATGCTAACAGTATAGAGAAGATCACTTTCTTCATGGAGGAATGCCAGCGCATGGATATTAAGGTGCTTGGGCCTGATATCAATGAATCATTAAAAGGTTTCTCTGTAACGAGAGATGGAATTGTCCGCTTTGGATTAGGTGCACTGAAAGGCGTAGGAGAATCGGCAGTTGAAGATATCCTGGCTGAAAGAGAAACCAATGGTCCCTATGCATCAGTATATGATTTGGCTATGCGGGTCAATCAGCGTACTGTGAATAAAAAATCACTGGAAAGCCTGGTATTAGGTGGAGCATTTGATTGCTTTTCCGAATACCACCGTGCTCAGTATTTTTTTACACCAACAATGGACCCGGTAAGTGGACTGGAACGTATTATCAGGTTCGGAAGTCAGTTTCAAGCCGCAGCATCTATCAGTGTAAACAGCTTATTTGGTGATACAGAGATGCCAGATATCAAACCTCCGGAATTACCTAAATGTGATCCGTGGAGCCTTCATGATCTACTGGAAAAAGAAAAAGAAATAATCGGCATTTATCTTAGCGGCCATCCATTAGATGGGTTCCGTTTTGAGATGGAACATTACAATATAATCCCTATCAACAAACTTGAATCTTACAAAGGCAGAATTATTCGGATCGCTGGTTTTGTAGCCAATCCTTACCATGGCATTTCCAAAAAAGGAGACCGGTATGGGCGAATGGCATTAACGGATTACAGCGGCAATCTGGAGATAAATCTATGGAAGGAAAATTATGTTCAATATCATGATTACTTACAAGAAGCTCAAAAGATAATGATAACCGGAGTTTATGACGAAAGCAGGTTCCGTCCGGGGCAAATGGAGTTTAAAATACAAAGCGTATTGCTCCTGAGTGATATAAAAGCAAAATTAACCAAACGCATCTCTCTGGTATTACCTTTATTTAAGCTGGACATGAATTTCGTCCACTTTCTTCAAAAAAATCTACAACAATATCCGGGTAGTTGTGAAGTAAATTTCCGGATTACTGACCCGGAAAGAGATAAAATCATAGAATTGAGGTCATCAAAAGGAAGGCTACAGCTAAATGATGACTTGATTGAGTATCTGGAAGCTAAGGAAATAGCATTTAAGGTAGATATTTTGTAAAGACCAATCAATATTGATTAGCTATCAATGTTGTGCCAAAGCCGCTTTTTTTATCCCCATTCGGTTTGTCCATTCCGGTTTCAGGTAGGGCATTATCTCCTCAAAGGATACAAATACAAATAGCTGGCCCATTGCATATGCTGCTACTTCATATGGGTTATAGATAAAGCCAATACCCTTATCTGTAAAAAAGAAATTATCAGTAGTAGCCAGGTGCTTGTCAAACAATATCTCATTTAAGGATGCTGAGGGACTCAAACCTTGTTGACGACGAAATGCCGTCTCTAAAAAAGGTTGCAAACTCGTTACATCTGTTATCAGGATATCCTTTAAAGATACCCTTTCCTGATTGACTACATCATAGCAATATAAAGTACTGCCCCAGTTTCCATGTGCTCCGCCTTGATAAATGAAATTCAGCACTTCAAAGATGATATATCCTCTGTCATTATATCTTATTGATATATCAAGGCTCGACTCATAGTTCAGAAAAGAAACAGTCTCCTCCTTAATCATTGCCAGGGCATCTTCTCTATAAGCAGAAAAATAATCAGTATTCATCTTCATTATCGCGTCCTTCCAGGTAATCTTATATAAAGAACTATCAAATTGCAGCATCTTTTTAACTTGTAAGGTAAGCCACTGACCTGCCGGATCATTCGTATCAGGTTCCGGGAACACATAACTTGTCCTTGCGGAGGGTGAAGAATCCCGCTCAGGATAGGCTTTAATGGAATCGCTAAAACTTAGCGCGTTAAACCTATAACTACCCGTAGGGTAACTTTCCTTTAACCGGATCGGTTGCTGTTGCTGGCCATCGGCACTGGTCCACACACCGGAAATATCCCCTTTAGCATAATTTAAACGCAACCAGGCAGCGCCTTGCTGGTCATCATTTCCCTGTATGCTTCCTACTTCATATTCATATAAAAATTGGGATTGGGAATTGCTGCTGTCCTTATCGTAGATCAATTTGATCCAGGCGCCTTGATCAAGAAAGTAATAAATACCATCATAGCGATCTCCTGTGCGCATCAGGTGCATGACTATGCTTCTTGATCCTATGGTCCCCTCAAATCGCTTATAGTAATTCTGAGGTAATAGCGAATCAGCTACTTCAGGCAAAGCAGTTTTGCTTTCCTCCCTTCCATTGCTACAACTTAATAACAAAAGAAAAACGACAAATACAGGCAGTATTGCTTTCATATCAAATGGGATTGAAAAAACATTTATTAATCAAAACCTAATAATTTCTTCATCTTCTCTCCTACTTCCGTCTCCATCAACCATTGTTTTATTTTTTGCAATCGTTCAAAGGACGGCTTATCTTCAACAAAAGGAGGGGCCAAGGCACTTAATTCATCATACATCCAGCGAGTGGCAGGGGACAACCTTTCTTCAAACTTTCTATAATTTATCGCCTGGATAATCGCAAGAGCATGCACGGATAGAATTTCAAAAGTATTCTCAATAACCTTGGCACAAATTAAAGCCGCATTCGTTCCCATGCTAACTATATCCTGGTTATCATTATTATTAGGAATACTATGAATGTATGCCGGATTGCTCAATGTTTGATTCTCAGCACAATTCGAAACAGATGGATACTGCATACCTTGAATACCAAAGTTAAGTCCTAATATACCAGCATTAATAAATGGAGGTAACTTTTTATTTAAACCGGGATTAAGCAAAAAGTTCAGTTGTCGATCTGCCAGCATACCCAATTTAGTTACTGCAATTTTCAGTTTATCCATTTCCAGAGCTACGTAATCTCCATGAAAATTTCCACCGTGAAAAATGTTTTGATTTTTATAATCAATAACCGGGTTGTCGTTTACAGAATTCAGTTCTTGCGTAAGAATTTGGGCAGAAAACTCTATCGTATCATATACGGGGCCTAATATCTGTGGTACACAGCGCAGAGAATAATATTCCTGAACTTTATCTTCCAATACGCTTTCCGTAACTTTCTTATTATATAAATGTTCCTGGCGTTTGCGAAGCAGGCCACTCTTATAAGAAATAGCACGCATAGCCCTTGCCACTGTATGCTGCCCTTTATGTAATTTCACACCATTCAGCTCTTCAGAAAAATGGTCATCATAGGCTTCCATAATTTCATTAACCATCAGAGAAAAAAGTATCTGCCCGGTAAGCAGCTTCCGGGCATGCAATACGTTAATAGCCCCGATCCCGGTCATCGAAGAGGTACCGTTAAGCAAGGCAAGCCCTTCTCTAATGTGCATTTTTAAGGGAATAAGATTCAGGTCTTTATAAACAGCTTCCGCAGCAATTATTTTCCCTTGATACTGAAAGTAACCCTCTCCGATCAAACCTAGTGCCAAATGGGCCAATTGCACCAGATCGCCACTGGCACCTACCCCGCCATGCTGGTAAATACAAGGATATGCATCTGCATTGCTCAACTCTTTCATCAAATTAACCACATCAGCATGAATACCCGAATAGGCACGCATCATCGTGTTTAACCTGGCCAGAAGTGCCGCTCTTGTCTGTAAAGGAGAGAGCAATTGCCCCATGCCGCTGCAGTGGCTCCGGATAAGGTTCAACTGTAGTTGTATTCTCGCATCCTCTTCAATACGATATTGAGCCATAGGGCCAAAGCCGGTATTGATACCGTAGATTAGTTTATCCTGAGAAAATGATTGAAGAAAATCGAAACAATTTTCCACTTCTTTTAAACTTTCAGGGTCCAGTTCTACCTTTTCATGTTGTAAAACAATTTGTTCAAAACGTTCTAATTCAAGAATTTGATTACCGATGATGGCCATTGATGATAATAGGTCTATTTTTAGAGGTATATATTATTTTTTTTCATTGCAAATGTAATAAGAAGGTATGAATCCCTGCACAATATTTTAGCTTCCGGGGAAATATACAATCCTAATCTGAGCTTCAGCAAGCCGGTCTGATGATCCGGGAAGCTGTAGATTAACTATTCCCGGAGTTTTGCCAATAGTTAAACTTCCGATAGCGGCATCCAGATTTAATGCCCTGGCCCCGTTATAAGTAGCCCATTTCAACAGTACTTCCAAGGCTATGGATTTACTGCTTTCCTGTAAACACTGCATTTCTGCAAGGATACTCAGGCTATGGTTGGAAGCCAGGCTATCCGTCCCCAGGCATATGGGTATATTACTATCCAGAAATAATTGAATTGGAGGCAATCGGTTTTCTATATACAAATTAGCACGTGGACAAAGGCACAAATGCACCCTATTAGATAGCTGTTTCAAAAAGAGCAGATCACTCTGTTCCATGAAAGTATTATGTACCAAAATAACAGGATGAGCCCTATCTAACCAGGGCATAAAAGTTTGAAGAGTTGTTTTGCCAGAAGCTTTAAAAAACGAACTATCTATGCCCAAAGCCTCATAGAGTTCAAACATTGCACCGGATTTATGCTGATAAAACTCATTCTCCGCAGCTGTTTCTTCATTATGGATGGAGAGTAAAGCGGAGGGGTCAAATTGGTCGATCAGTCTGAACATACCCTCCGAAACA
Source organism: uncultured Taibaiella sp. (assembly GCA_964519735.1). Lineage (GTDB taxonomy): Bacteria > Bacteroidota > Bacteroidia > Chitinophagales > Chitinophagaceae > Taibaiella. Next base: position 7,631 of record CAZFKK010000002.1, on the reverse strand, counting down.
GAATAAGGAGCATGGGGTACAATAGATTGCCGTAATATTCTCCTTTTGTTATGGGCGCTTTGTTCTGAAAATTGTCTGTAAACATTTTCTGAATAGGCAAAACGATCTTTTTTATTCAGTTCAGTAAATCCAAGGCATTCCACAAAGGTATGAATGGCTATAGTAGCCTCTCTTCTCAACTTCAACGTATCCGTGCCATTAGCTATGTCCCCTACAGCCACAATTCCCTGCTGCTTCATTTCTTCCATAGCAGCAAACATTGCCATTTCTCTATCAGCCGCCGGGCATCTGTTTCTTTGCAGCATCACCGCTTTTAAAAAAGCCACAAGTCCCTGGCCTTCTTCTACTAAGCCCTTCAAATGCGACAATTCAAGGTGACAATGTGTATTTACAAAACCAGGGCAAAGGATACCTGTAAAGAATTGAATACGGTCCGGGTGCAGGACGCCTTCCTCATAAATCCCCTCAATTGTGCCATTTTCATTTACTGCGATAACAGAACCCTGAGGTAACCAGTGTTGTCCATTATGGATACGGGGAGCCGATAAATAAGTCAAGAGGTCATTTTAGCTGCAATTTAAATGAAATTCAGCATCAAATGAAACAACAAAGGGGCTTAACAAAAAATCTACTTTTTCGGCAAACCGTAGCCATCAAGGCTTTACCGGCACACTATTCGATAACAATGATGAATTTGCTTATTTCGAAAATCCTCAGGTATTGTTTGTAAGGAGATATCCTCTATCGCTCTAACAGGAAGATGATCCAGGTTAGGGATAAAATTGCGGAGATTATTGGAAAAATAAATAATACCACCAGGCCTCATTCGGGTCAGGATCAACCGCAACATGGCCCGGTGATCCCTTTGTGTGTCCCAGGTTCCTTTTAAGCGCTTGCTATTACTAAAGGCCGGCGGGTCGGCAAGTACAAGGTCATACTCTTCCGTAGTCTCCTTAAGAAAACTCATAACATCGCTTTGTATAAAAGTATGATTCCCTTCTATTGGCAGATTATTAAGCAGAAAATTGTCTTTTGACCATTGTAGATAGGTATTGGACAGGTCCACGGTAGTAATCCGGCCGGCTCCGCCACTAGCAGCATACACACTAAATGATCCGGTATAAGCAAAAAGATTCAATACGTTTTTACCTCTGGCCTCTTCTTTGAAAATCTGCCGTAAGGGCCTGTGGTCGAGGAACAAACCCGTATCCAGGTAATCCGTAAGATTTATCTGAAATTTCAGTCCGCATTCCTCCACCACTATTTTTTGGTGCTCTTCAGATACCTTTTCATATTGTTCCGTCCGGCGGGAAAGCCTCCGGCGTTCTTTAAGAAAGAGTTGATCTTCAGCCACCTGCAGGGTCATACAGACCACATCCATGCATTGTTTCAGCCAGGCAGCATGTTCCTCCTCCGTCATCTGATGGCGTACCTTATATTCAGACACGTGCAGATACTCCCCATATCGATCTATGCAAAAAGGAAATTCCGGTATATCCATATCATAGATACGGTAACAATGCACATCCATCCGGCGTGCCCACCTGGATATATGCCGGTTTACTTTTTGCAAACGGTTAGCGAAGGCTTGCATTAATCTTACTGTTCTTTAGCACTATCATTAGCATCCTTTCCCGATTGCGGCGAACGATTTGTCTTTTTATTACGTTGTGGCTGCTGACGCTGTGGTTTGTCCAGCCGTTGTGAAGGCGGGCGTTGCTGTGCAGCACGTTGTTGTGGCTGTGATTGAGGCCCCCCCCCCTTCTTCTCGGAGGCCGCCTGGCCTGCCCTTTCCGGAGCGACAGCATTTGATTGTTGCTTATTTGCTCTTGGCTGCTGGGGGGCATTCCCTTTAGCTCTTCCACGTTCCTGC
>CAZFKK010000002.1:5170-5748 GCA_964519735.1 uncultured Taibaiella sp. | reverse complement strand
AGGGCAGGCCAGGCGGCCTCCACGTTCCTGCTGACCTGATCTGGCCTGCAGGGGTTGTTTATGCTGTTGTTGCTTTTGCTTCTTCCGCCCTGACCTGGAGAGTGAACTTAAGGTAAGCTGCCCCACATCATTAACAAAACCCATATCCACTGTTTTCTCGGGATCTTTCATTTTTATCTGGATCTCTACAGCTTCCATGTCTTCCGGTTTCTTACCCTCTGCGTTCAGCTTAATGATTTCCTGAACCCTTTCTATGGTTAACGGATATTGCTTGTTACTACCGGAAAAGCCATACCACATGAGGTTGCGGAAAATATCCTTTTTTTGAAGGTAAGCCCTGCCCGCAGCTAACTCCAGGTGTTCCGCATTTTCCGGGAATCCATGAAGGGCATCCATATAAGTATCCAGCTCATAATTCAGGCAGCATTTCAGTCGCCCACATTGCCCTGAAAGCTTGGTTTGGTTAATCGATAAATTCTGGTAACGGGCCGCAGTTGTATTTACTGTTTTAAAGTCGGTAAGCCAGGAGCTGCAGCATAATTCCCTTCCGCAGGATCCGATACCGCCAACTTTAGCAC
>CAZFKK010000002.1:3100-5160 GCA_964519735.1 uncultured Taibaiella sp. | reverse complement strand
GGGCGCCTATCTGGCGCATTTCTACTTTAGCCCTGAATTCTGAAGCAAATACTTTGATCAGTTCCCTGAAATCCACACGGGCATCTGCAGTATAAAAGAAAGATATTTTCTTCCCGTCTGCCTGGAATTCTGCTTCCGCAATCTTCATTTCCAGGTTCAATTGTTTGGCTATAGCTCTTGAACGTACTAAAGTTTCCCGTTCCCGCTCTTTGATTATATGATACTGCTCCAGATCGCGTTCCGTAGCCGGGCGTATAATACGTTTCATTTCCGATTGTTCCGTAACCCCGTATTTTTTCATCTGAAGCTTTACCAGCTCCCCCATGAGACTTATCTGGCCTATATCAAAACCACCGGAACCTTCTACACTGACCCAATCGCCTTTCTCAAAAATATGATGTGTTTGGTTGCGAAAGAACTCCTTCCGGCTACCCTTGTTGAAGGAGATTTCCGCTATCGGATAGGGCTTAGCAGGATCACTCAACGGCAAGTCGGCCAGCCAGTTAAAAACGTTTAAGCGGTTACATCCGCCCGTACTGCAACCACCATTGCTCTGGCAGCCGGACGGCTTTCCGTTGGCAGTAGCAGTACCGCAACTTCCACATCCCATGATTATGAACTATTTATATTGACATGAGGCTGTTATCCAGACTAAAACAGGGTGTTAAAAAGGGTTCCCTGCATTCCACGCTTATCCAGAAGCGAACTCCTCTAAAATTAAGGATAAAAGAATACAAGGTATAATAAGGCAACATCCTGTTTGCGGTAACTTCCTGCACGAATTGATTGTGTACAATAAACTTATCCTGACAAAGGTACGGTTAAATCGGTTTAATCGTTTATCCCCACAAGATCAATGTGGAATATCAAAATAGAATTGCCAGGAATACCATTGGTCTCATAAGCACCATAAGCCAAGGACGGAGGAAGGTATAAAATAACCTTACCCCCCTTTGCAATCAGGGGAATACCCATTCTCCAACCCGCTATCAATCCATCGAGATTAAAACTAATACCATTTCTGGCATCAAAAACAGTCCCGTTTGTCAGCGTCCCGCTATAATTCACCGTCACATTGGCGCAGGCTGAAGGGTGGTCTCCCGTTCCTAAAGCCTCAATCGTATAATAAAATCCACGGTCGTCTTTTTCTGCACTGATTCCTTTGTTCCGCAGGTATTGCTCTACTCTTGCTATTTCATCAGGGGATACCACAACAGAAACCGGCTCACAAGGCTTATCTTTCTTGGAACACCCTCCATATCCGATAGCCACAACAGAAGCTAACAATAAAATAAAATTTCTCATAATATCAATAATAAAAATAAATTCAAAATACAGGCAAAAATATTACCTTTTAACGATAATCCGGAAAACAGAACGGAGCAAGCGATTATACGCCTGCATTTTCGCGGAAGATCTTAACCGCAATGGCAATCAGAATAACCCCAAAAAATTTACGGACAACCGCTATCCCGGAAGGTCCCAATAACCGTTCAATCAAACTTAATGAACGCAGGCAGATAAATACAATCAACAGGTTAATCAAAATACCGATAAGGATATTATAATGATGATAACTTGCTTTTAGCGACATGATCGTAGTTAATGTGCCGGAGCCGGCAATAATCGGGAAGGCAATCGGGACAATACTCCCTGATTTCCCTTCTTTTTCCCCCCGAAAGAATTCTATACCCAGGATCATCTCCATCCCCAGGAAAAAAAGGATCAAAGATCCGGCAATAGCAAATGAAGCCACGTCTAATCCCATGAAACGAAGCATTTCGCCCCCTGCGAAAAAAAACAATAGCATCAACAGACCCGATACTAATGTGGCCTGAACACTACTGATATCTCCCATCTTTTTCCTTAATCCAATCAGCAGAGGGATAGAACCTAAAATATCTATAACAGCAAATAAGGTAAGGGTGACCGTTACCACCTCCCGGAAACTTATATTTTCAAGGCTGTACATATATCCAAAATGAGTTAAGAAAGGACACTTCTTTACAAAGATAATTTTCTTTTCTTGTTCGCCGCAGGAACCTATTCCTTTATTACAC
>CAZFKK010000002.1:0-3090 GCA_964519735.1 uncultured Taibaiella sp. | reverse complement strand
AATTAAAATACTAAGCTTACCGGCTTTCCAAGCAATCCTTAACTACATTTGCAGCTATGAACCATATCAAAATACTCTTCAGTGAAAAGAATCAGGCCCAAAGGGAGGAGTTAATAGCCCGTTTGTCCGTTTTAGAAATTTTAGGTTTCGAGGAAACAACAGACCATCTGGCTGCTTATTGTGAGGAAGATCATCTTGACCTGGAAGCCATCCGGGACATTGCCTGGGGAGTGCCATTTGTGACAGAAATCCTGCCGCATCGTAACTGGAACGAGGATTGGGAAAGTAATTTTGAGCCGGTAATTATCGACGGATTTTGTAGTGTACGCGCCGATTTCCATCCCCAGCCCAAAAATGTGACTCACGATATTGTCATTACCCCAAAAATGTCCTTCGGAACCGGGCATCATGCCACAACCGCACTCATGATCCGGTTGATGCATCATATCAACTTTAAACAAAAAACGGTTTTCGATTTTGGTTCAGGAACGGGAATACTGGCGATACTGGCGGAAAAACTGGGAGCCGCATCTGTTCTGGCCATAGATAATGACGAATGGGCGTACCTAAATGCGCTGGAAAATTGCAGCAGAAACCATACAAAGCAGGTTACTGTGCAACAAGGTACGGCAGACGATCTGCCTGAAATACGTCTGTTTGATGTTATCCTGGCCAACATCAACAGAAATATCCTGGAAACCTATATGATGAAAATGAGCCGGTTATTAAAACCAGGTGGTACCTTATTGCTAAGCGGGATATTGGAAGAAGATATAACCCGGATCCGGTCTTGTGCCGAAGAAAGCGGGTTAATACCCAGACAGGTAATAACAGAGCAAAAATGGGTAGGTATAGCCTTTGACCCACGTTAAAAAAATTTCCGTGTTCTATTTGTTGCTTCAGTCGATAGGCGCTTCCGCTATTTTTTCCAGCGCTTTTTGCGCAGCCCTTTGCCCCGCTTCTTTTTTGGTATAACCACTTGCAGTCACAAATGACTCTTTATCTACAAGAATACTGACCGTAAAGACCTTACGCCCTGCTTCCATTTTCTCATCAATAGTTATAAAGTCAATATCTTTGTTCAAACGCTGTGCCCATGTATATAATTTATTCTTAAAATTATATTCCTTGGTTTCCAGCTCTTCCATATCAATATAGGTAGCTAACACCCTTTTTAAAATGAATTTCCTGGTCTTTTCAAAGCCTACATCGAGATAAATAGCCCCAACCAATGCCTCCAGCGCATTCCCAAATATATGACTACGTCTTAACATTCGGTCGCCCTTATTAAACCGAACTATCTTTTGAAGTCCCATTCGAAGCGCAATTTCATTTAAAGCCTGGCGGCTCACAATTTTAGAACGCATCTCAGTAAGATAACCTTCATCTTTGCTGGGATATTTTTTGAAAAGATATTCTCCAACGATAGATCCGATAAAAGCATCGCCCAGAAATTCCAACCTTTCATTATTGTGATTGGTCTCATCCGATTGTGAGCGATGGGTTACCGCTGATATATAATAAGGAAGATACCCCGGCTTATATCCAAGAATGTTCTTAAATGCTTTCTGAAGCGTCTTGTCTTCTTCCGATAATCGATTAAAAATACTCTTGGAAAGGCTCAATCTTTATTCTTCGTATTTTTTAAAAACCACAGAAGCATTATGTCCGCCAAAACCAAAAGTGTTACTGATGGCAGCACGTACAGTTCTATGCTGTGGCTTGTGGAATGTAAGGTTCAACCTGGGATCAAATGCAGGATCGTCGGTGAAATGATTAATGGTAGGAGGAATGGTATCGCTCGTTACAGCCAGCAATGTGGCTACTGCTTCAATAGCTCCCGCTGCACCTAATAAGTGCCCGGTCATGGATTTGGTAGAACTGATATTCATTTTAAAGGCATTGTCGCCAAATACCTTTTGAATTGCAGTGATCTCAGCAATATCACCTATTGGAGTAGAGGTACCATGCACATTAATATAATCAATATCTTCAACAGTTAATTGGGCATCTTCCAATGCATTACGCATCACATTAATTACACCTAATCCTTCAGGATGAGGCGCTGTGAGATGGTAAGCATCAGCACTCATGCCCCCTCCAACTATTTCACATATTATATTAGCGCCTCTTCTCTTCGCATGTTCCAACTCCTCCAGGACAATAGAGGCCCCACCTTCGCCCAGGACAAAGCCATCGCGGTTCAGATCGAAAGGACGACTTGCTGTTTTAGGATCATCATTGCGTTCCGAAAGGGCTTTCATGGCGTTAAATCCACCGATGCCAGACTGTGTCACCACAGCTTCAGAGCCACCGGTCACAAAAGCATCAGCTTTGCCAAGACGGATATAAGTTAGTGCGTCAATTAGTCCATGAGTAGAAGACGCACAGGCACTTACCGTTGCAAAATTGGGACCACGGAAGCCATATTTCATAGAAATGTGGCCAGCAGCTATATCCAGGATGAGTTTGGGTATAAAAAAAGGATTAAACCGGGGTGTCCCGTCTCCTTTATTATAAGCAGTCATCTCCTCGATAAAAGTGATCATACCGCCAATCCCGGAAGACCAGATAACACCCACCCGATCTTTATCGATTGAAGGATCGTTAAGTTTCGCATCTTCAATAGATTGAGTCGCGGCAACCATGGCAATCTGAGAGAAACGATCTAGTTTGCGCGCTTCTTTACGCTCCATGTGCTCCTCAACATTAAAATTTTTGAGTTCACATGCAAACTTGGTTTTGAACTTCTCAGCATCAAATTGTTTAATGAAATCAGCGCCCGAAACGCCATTGATCAACGCGTTCCAAAATTCCGTTACATTATTGCCAATGGGGGTCAGGGCGCCGAGCCCCGTTACTACTACACGTTTTAACGATACGTTCATTTAAACAATTTAGATTACTGAGGAGTTCATTCATTTACTTTACGTGCTCTTCCAGGTAAGCTATCGCTTGCCCAACGCTTCCTATATTTTCAGCCTGATCATCCGGAATAGAGATGTTGAATTCTTTTTCGAATTCCATCATCAACTCTACGGTGTCCAAAGAGTCGGCACCCAAGTCGTTGGTGAAGCTCGCTTCGGGAGT
>CAZFKK010000001.1:43614-59482 GCA_964519735.1 uncultured Taibaiella sp. | reverse complement strand
CCTGGCTTTAGGTGTCGGCTCTTATGTGGGCGCGGTGTTTCATGTGATGACACATGCTTTTTTCAAAGCTTTATTGTTCTTAGGCTCAGGGTCTGTCATTCATGCCATGGGCGGCGAACAGGATCTGAGGAAGATGGGGGGACTGGGTAAATACATGCGTATCACGCAGATCACCTTTTTAATCGGTTGCCTGGCCATTGCAGGGATTCCCGGGTTCTCAGGCTTTTTCTCCAAAGATGAAATTCTTGCCGCGGCTTTTGCTAAAAATCCAATTTATTATTATTTAGGTCTGGCCGGCGCCCTGATGACTGCTTTTTATATGTTCCGTTTGTATTTCTTTACTTTTACGGGAACTTTCAGAGGGACTTCCGAACAGCAGCATCATTTGCATGAAAGCCCTGCCGCAATGACTATCCCTTTGATTGTGCTGGCTATGCTCTCCGTTGTCGGAGGTTATGTAGGATTGCCGCCCGTGATCAGCGCCAATCATGCTTTAGCAAATTTCCTGGCGCCGGTAGTACAAAATTTTGACGTGCATCATTTAAGCCATAGTACGGAGTGGTTGTTGATGGGTCTATCCGTCGGATTGATTCTGGTAATGATTATTCTGGCCTATACCCTTTGCAAACGTCCTGCATTCAAAGAAAATTCAGGGCTGGCAAAGGTATTGGAAAATAAATGGTATATTGATGAACTGTATCATACACTGATCATAAGGCCCATCAAAGGCAGTGCGAGGCTGATGGATCAATTTGTAGAGCGCAAAGGGATTGATGGAGTGGTTAATGGCGTAGGTAAAGTAATTAACTGGAGCAGTAGCCGGTTGCGTTTGCTGCAAAACGGACAAGTAGGTACCTATATATTTGCTATGATTGTGGGGGTCGTCCTTTTGTTTATTGTTGGTTTGTTGATCGTGCGGTAGTGGTTCCTGCCCAAAAATTATTGGATGAAATGGCTCAGAATTTATAAGCGGTAATATAGCTCCGAACACTTAAAACACACGTTTAACTATAGAAATGTTACTATTACTTTTAATCTTAATTCCGTTCCTGACAGGTGTCGTTAGTTTCTTCTGGCAAAATGAATCTGTTAAAGGCTGGGCCTTATTGAGTTCCCTCGCTACTCTTGTTGTAGCGCTGACAGGTTGTTGTGCCCAGCATCATATGCCCTTTGATGTGTCATGGATCCCTACCTTAGGCGCGCGCTTCAGCCTGATGGCAGATGGGATGAGTGTTATCTTGTTTTTGCTGACCGCAATTGTTTTTCCGGTAATCTTTATTGCCCAATGGAATAAACCGGTTGCAGAGGCCCGGCGTTTTTTTGGATTGATGTTGTTGGCTCAGGCTGGATTGATGGGCGTATTCCTGGCTAATGATTTATTGCTGTTTTACTTCTTCTGGGAGCTGGCGCTTATTCCTGTTTATTTTCTTTGTTCCAGTTGGGGTGGGGAGCGGCGTATTCCCGTGACATTTAAATTCTTTGTTTATACCTTTTTGGGTAGTTTGATGATGTTGGCCGGAGTGATCTACATCTACCTGCAGACGCCGGGGCGTACGTTTGACTGGCATACGATTACAGAGACCGGAGCGGCTTTACCCGAGCAGGCGCAGCAACTTTTATTCTGGTGTTTTTTCCTTGCCTTTGCTATTAAAATGCCCATTTTCCCTTTCCATACCTGGCAGCCTGATACTTATGAACAGTCTGCGACTCCGGTTACCATTGTATTGAGTGCGGTAATGGTGAAAATGGGATTGTTTGCTACGGTGAAATGGCTGCTTCCGGTATTCCCGCAAGGAGTAGCATTTTGGACAGACACTGTCATGATTCTTGCGGTCATTGGAATTATTTATGCGTCCTTACTAGCTATGGCTCAGAGCGATCTGAAACGCCTGATCGCTTATTCTTCTATTGCACACATCGGGTTGATGATCCTTGGGATTTTTGCGCAAACCGAAATTGCTACCAATGGCTTGATGGTGCAAATGTTTAACCACGGGATCAATATTACAGGGATGTGGCTGATCGTGAGCATGATAGAACAGCGGTATCAGACACGTAACCTCAGGGAATTAGGGGGTATGGCGGGAGTGGCTCCCTTCATGACTGTTGCTTTGGTGATTATCGCATTTGCTAATATAGCCCTGCCCCTGACCAATGGATTCATTGGCGAGTTCATGTTGTTTCATGGCATTTTCCAGAGTGCTAACCCTCATCATATTACGTACATGGTGCTTGCTGGCCTGGGAATTATTCTCGGGGCTGTCTACACCTTGAACATGGTACAGAAAGTAGCTTATGGAGCATCCAGGACAATTATTGCTGACGTCCGTAAAAACGAGACCATTGCTTTGATCATTATTATCGCTTTAATTATTGTGTTGGGTATATATCCTAAGATTTTGTTTGGGTTGATGGCATAGCCGGATACGTGTTTTGCCTGAATTTCACATTTACATTATTACTTTTTGATGAAACCACTTATAGCATCTGCAATTTTCGCCGTGATCATGATGTTCGCTGCTTTGGCAATGAAAGAAAAGAAAACGTTTTCCCGCCTTGCGGTATTCCTGCTGGCACTCCTTACCGGTTTCTACGGATGGGAATTGTGCCAGGTTATTTCCCGTGGAGGGGTACCGGAACCTTTATTTAATGGAATGTTGCGTTATGATGCCTTCTCTGTCTGGTTCAGCACCATTATGAGTAGCATCACTTTATTGTATGTCTTGCTTTCCAGCAAGAATATTGAACAGGTGGGCAAGCACGTAGGGGAATATTACGCCCTGATTTTCTTTATTCTTTGTGGTATCAACCTTTTGTCCGGTTATGGTAATATGTTAATTTTATTCTTAGGGATCGAAATCATTTCCATCCCTCAATATATACTGGCAGGTAGTGATAAAAGAAGCCTTAAGAGTAGTGAAGCTTCTCTGAAGTATTTCCTGATGGGTGCCTTTTCCACCGGAATATTACTGATGGGGGTGGCTTTATTATATGGGGCTATGGGCACTTTTGATATTTCCCGGTTCAATTTCATGGATGATGCCGGATTGAGTGCCATGGCATTGGCTGGTATTTTGTTTCTGATGGTGGCTTTAGGTTTTAAAGTATCGGCGGCGCCCATGCATTTTTGGACACCCGATGTTTATGATGGCGCACCTACTCCTTTTACGGCACTGATGGCTACAATTGTCAAATCAGCGCTGTTTGTCGCGTTTCTCAGGCTTTTTATGAATGCTTTCGGCGGAATCAATGCACATTGGACTATGGTCCTGGCTATAATCACAGCCTTGACACTGTTTATAGGCAATATCACGGCAGTATTTCAGCAGAGTGTGAAACGTATGCTGGCTTATTCGTCAATTGCACAGGCGGGCTTTATGTTGTTTGCTGTGCTTTCGGTGAATGCTACCGGGATGAAAGGCATTATTATTTATTCGGTAGCCTACAGCATTGCCACTATTGGTTTGTTTGCCGTGTTGATGAAGCTGAAGGATTATACTTATGACGGATTTAACGGGCTGGGACGTAAGGCACCCTTCCTTGCCTTTACGGCAACGGTTTTTCTCCTTTCATTGGCAGGCATCCCTTTGACTGCGGGTTTCTTTGCTAAATATTACGTGCTTACCGCTGTTATGGAACAGGGCAATGATTTGCTTTGGTTAGTGATTGCCGCGTTAGTGCTGGCGGCTGTAAGTGTTTATTATTATTTCAAAGTGATCATGGCTATGTATTTCAAGAAAGGAGATGCAGAATTGGTTGCTGATGTTTCTGTTTTGGACAAAGTGACCCTTTCCATAGCTATGGCCATTATTGTATTGGTGGGTATCGCTCCGGATGTATTGTTGCGTTGGCTTTAGGGATAGGTTTTGAAAACCTATCCTGTTTTGCCAGGAATTTGATTACATTTGAGACGGAAAATCCCGATCCTTGTGCAAAAAATTAATCTCCTGTTTTTTCAGTTTCTCTTGCTTTCACTGGTGGCTGCCGGTCAAAGTACTTACCTACCCTTAGGTACAGAGGAATATCATTTACTTGACCGCCTGGAGACGTTAAACGGAAGCGTCACCCATGATTTTCATACGGCCCTTAAACCTATATCGAGAAAAGCAGCAGTATCTTTTTTGAAAGGGCAGCTTAAACCCGATCGTTTTGGCGCCGCTTTGAGTTCTAGGGATTATTATAACATAGAGCGGGCGTTGTCGATTAGCGGAGAATGGTCGGAAAATGCCGAGGGAGATGATGGCGCAATTCCTTCCAGGCGGCCGATTCTGAAACATTTTTACCAGGTACAACCGGATCTGCTGCATGTACATACCGAAGATTTCTTTCTTGTAGTGAACCCCGTGCTTTATCTTCAGGGAGGGGCGGAGCTTCAGGAAGATGGCTTGAAATATGTGAATACAAGAGGGGCTGAAGTACGTGGCCGCATCTTGGACCGGGTAGGATTCTATACCATGCTGGCGGATAACCAGATAAAGCCTGTTAGCTATATCCGGGATTGGGAACGTATGCATAGTGCTTATCCGGGGATGGATTATTACAGCAATACGGGTAAGGGTGGCTATGACATGTTTAGCGCCCGGGGGTATGTTGATGTGGCGGCAATACACGATCACTTGAATATTACTTTTGGATATGATAAGCAGTTTTCAGGAGAAGGGTTGAGAAGTTTATTGTTGTCTGATTTTTCCGCACCGGCAACCTTTCTCCGCTTGCGTTCTCAAATAGGCAGGCTGGCTTATGAGAATCTTTACCTGGAATTGGCCCCTGATTATTTGCGGGGAGCTGATCAGGCATTACCCCGTAAATATGCATCGATGCATCAGCTCAGCATTAATGCTACTTCCTGGCTTAACCTGGGCATTTTTGAATCCACTTTATTTTCCCGCCCTGATCATTTCAGTGCAGCGTACCTGGTGCCGGTACTGTTTTATAATACAGCGGCCCGGTCTTTAGGGGCACAACAGAAGACTTCTTTAGGCTTTAACGCTAAAGCGATTGTTTTAAATGCTTTGCAATTGTATGGACAAGGTTGGTTCGATCAATTGAAGTTCAGTGAACTGGGTAAGGGCTGGTGGGGGAATCAATTTGGGTTTCAAGTAGGTGCTAAGTATTTTAATGCGTTCTCCATAACTAACCTGGACCTGCAGGGTGAGGTAAATGCGGTACGCCCTTTTACTTATGCCTCCGGTGATAAAATTACCTCTGCTACTCATTATAACCAACCTATGGCTCATCCCCTGGAGGCCGCATTTTCAGAATTTATCGGAATCGCCCGTTATCAACCCGCCAATAAGCTATACCTCAACCTGAAAGCTATATATGTTTCGAGAGGCTTGGATACTACCGCGTCGATGAACCAGGGTAATTCCCTGTTTAAAGCATATAGCTCCCGGGATGGTGATTATGGGTATGGATGGACTCCGGGACCGAAAGCGAATAGCCTTTATCTTAACCTGCAGTTGGGTTATGAATTACGGCCTAATTTGTTCCTGGAAGCGGGTGCCGGTTATTTACAGCGCCAATATGAACAAGGACCATCGGTGCCCTTATCTACCTATGGTTATGTAGGATTACGCTGGAATATCGCGAGAATGGAATATAATTTTTATTAATTATTACAGGCTAAAGCCTGATTGTCAAACCTCTTCATTTTATTATTTATGCCTGTTATTTTGCCTGTAAAGGGGATCTTGCCGGAAATACCGGATAGTTGTTTTGTGGCGCCCAATGCGACTATAGTAGGTGATGTGGTGATGGGAGAAGAATGCAGTATCTGGTTTAATGCGGTAGTGCGCGGAGATGTGAATAGTATCCGGATGGGGAATAAGGTGAATATACAGGATGGTGCCTGTATTCATTGTACTTACGAGAAAACAAAAGTGGTTATGGGCAATAACGTATCGGTGGGCCATCATGCCATTGTTCATGGCTGTACTTTGGAGGACAATGTGCTTGTGGGTATGGGCGCTATTGTAATGGATAATGTGAAAGTGGGCAGTAACAGTATTATTGCGGCAGGTGCCGTGGTGTTGGAGAACACAGTAGTGCCGCCAGGAACGATCTATGCCGGGGTTCCGGCCAGGAAGGTCAAAGATATCAGCCCTGAAATGATCAAAGGAGAGATTGAACGGATCGCCAATAACTATACTATGTACAGCAGTTGGTTTAAATGAAAATAAAGGCCATACAGCATTTCGTACGGTATGGCCTTTATTCGGAAATTTAAAGATATTGAGCGGTCTGACTCTCTTTAACTTGTTTCAGCCCTTTGGGTTCACCGCTATATAATAGCCTGCCTCCTCCGACACCTCCTTCAGGACCTATATCTATGATCCAGTCTGCATTACGGATCACGTCGGTATTATGTTCGATAACGATAATAGAATGTCCGTGGTCAATTAATTCGTTAAAGGAGCGCAATAATTTGCTGATATCATGAAAGTGTAGCCCGGTTGTGGGTTCATCAAAGATAAACAGGATTTTTTCCCTAGCATTTCCTTTGCCTAAAAAAGAAGCCAGCTTTACCCTTTGGGCCTCTCCACCGCTCAGGGTATTGCTGGATTGCCCCAACTTGACATAACCTAACCCTACATTGCTCAAAGGCTGAAGTCTTTGGTGCAGTAGCTGCTCTTCTTTGAAAAATTCCAGCGCTTCATCTACACTCATCTCCAGGATATCATGAATATTCTTTTCCCTGTAGGTAACTTCCAGGACTTCGTCTTTAAAACGTTTGCCTTTGCAACTTTCACAAAGGAGGTGTACGTCCGCCAGGAACTGCATTTCCACGATCACTTCCCCTTCTCCTTTGCAGGTATCACAACGTCCGCCATCTACATTGAAAGAAAAATGTTTAGGCTGAAATCCCCGCATTTTGGCGATACGTTGCCTTGCGTATAAATTACGGATTTCATCATAAGCTTTAATATAAGTTACCGGGTTGCTCCGGGACGATTTGCCAATGGGATTCTGATCGACCATTTCTACTAAGGTGATACTGCTTAGGTCGCCGCTGAGTGACCGGTGTACTCCCGGCCTGTCCGTGCCTTCTCCAAAATGTTTTTGTAAAGCAGGGAATAAGGTTTGTTTGACCAGGGTTGTTTTCCCGGAACCACTGACTCCGGTGACCACACAAAGTACCTGGAGCGGGAAGGAGACATCAATATCCTGTAAGTTATGTTGCCGGCATCCTTCCAGTTGGATAAAATTCCTGGCTTTTCTAAGGCCGGCCTTATGGTTTTCTCTCCCGGACAATACTTTCATCTGCCCGGAAAGGTATTGGCCGGTCAGGCGTTGGGGAGCTTTCAGGATTTGATCATAATTACCGGCAGCGATGACTTCTCCGCCCAGGTGTGCGGCCAGCGGCCCCATATCGATGATATGGTCTGCTTCCTGCATCATCATTTCATCATGTTCCACCACAACGACGGTATTGTTCAGGTCGCGCAGATTCTTCAGTACCTTAATTAATCGGGTGGTATCCCTGGGGTGTAAACCAATACTGGGTTCATCCAGGATGTATAGAGAGTCGGTAAGGTTGCTCCCCAGGAATTTGGTGAGTTGTATCCTTTGGCTCTCCCCGCCGGACAGAGAATTGGCTAACCGGTTCAGGGTAAGGTAACTCAGGCCCACATCCAGCAAAGTCTTTAGCCTCTGGTCAATCTCTGTCAGGATCCGGGTGGCAATGGCTTGCTCCGTAGGTGTGAGTTTTATTTTATGAAACCAATCTGAGAGTCGGTCAATAGGGAGCTCACTCAGTTGGGCAATATGGGTGTTGTTGATCTTTACATATAATGCATCCTCTCTTAACCTTGTGCCTTTACATGAAGGACACCGGGTGCGCCCACGGTACCGGGCCTGCATCACGCGATATTGAACTTTATAGAGATTTTCTTCCACCATCTTGAAGAAATCATCAATCCAGCGACGTAATAAATCCATCTGGGCTTCGGATAAGTCCAGGATGGGCTTATGGATCGGGAAGCCTTTTTTTCCTTCTGTTTTAATAAAGCTGTTTTTCCATTCCTGCATCTTCTCTCCCTTCCAGCAAGCGACAGCGTCTTCATACACGCTTAACCTTTTGTCCGGTAGGACGAGGTCTTCATCGATCCCTAATACCTGGCCAAAACCCTCACAAACAGGACAGGCACCATAGGGATTGTTAAAGGAGAAAAAATTGGGTGTCGGCTCTTCAAAGGTAAGGCCGTCTGCTTCGAACCGGTTATTGAAAGTGTGGATCTTCTGGCCATCTAATTCCAGCAAACAGGAGCCTTCACTTTCGTAAAAGGCAATCTGCACACTATCTGCGATCCGGTGCAGGTCATCTTCATCAAAGCTGGCCTTGGCCACCAGCCGGTCAATCAGCAGGTAAAGTTTTATAGCCTTTTTTTGTTCAGAGGCAAGGATTCGTTGTGTGTTTTCGGCATTTTCTTCCAGCAGATCCTCAATGCGGATAACTTCTGCTTTCGTCTTTTCTTTCAGATAAATACGGGAAAACCCTTTCTGTAGTAATACGTTTAATTCCTCCCGGATAGTTCTTTTGTTCAAAGTCTGGAAGGGGACGAGTATTTGTATCCTGGTGCCTTCTTCTTGCTGTTGCACAAAATCGACTACATCGGTAACGTCGTCTTTTTTGACTTCTTTTCCCGAAACAGGGGAGTAGGTGCGTCCTACACGGGCATACAGCAGGCGCAGGTAATCCTGGAGTTCCGTCATGGAGCCGACGGTGGAACGGGGAGTACGGGTCGTTACTTTTTGTTCGATAGCAATAGCCGGACAGATGCCTTTAATAAAGTCCACATCAGGCTTGTCCATACGCATCAGGAATTGCCGGGCATAGGAACTCAGGCTCTCTGCATATCTTCGTTGTCCTTCGGCAAACAGCGTATCCATGGTCAGGGAAGATTTCCCGGAACCCGATACGCCTGTCACGACCACAAGTTGATTGCGGGGAATGGAAACAGTGATATTTTTCAGGTTATGCATCCTTGCTCCCTGGATGATGATGGCATCCTGTTGCGGAGTGGTGGCCTTGGTTTTTGAGGCTTTCTTTGGTGGCTTGACTGCTGAAGACATGTATTAAGCTAAGTATAAAGAGAAAAGCGGGAAATCTGCTCTTATAATTTCCCCCTATTCCATAAATTAATCTGTGATAATCATCGAAAAATAATCTGTATTTCTATGGATTGTTTCCATGACCCTTAATTTTTGTAAAGTTAGCCTTATTTTGAAAAAAATTCTCTTCCATTTTTGGCTTTCCGGGCTAAAGGCCGGATGGCCCGGGAAGGATAGGGGCTGATGCCGCTACCTGGATTAAAATGATTGTTATAGTATAGCCTGGGTGGGACTAAACCCCACCCGATACCGGTGAATAACCGCGCGATTGAACTAAGGTTAAGGGGCGTCAGGAGGATGAGGATTGCTTTCCTGGGATTGATCCTGTAACAGGACTAGAAATTCCTGTTCGGATAATATTTTTACCGTACCTAATTTTTTGGCCTTTTCCAGTTTGGAGCCTGCATCTGCTCCGGCGATAAGATAGTTCAGTTTACTGCTGACCCCGCTCAATAATTTACCTCCTTTGGCTTCTATCATCGCTTCTGCATCACTCCTTTTAAAGTGAGATAGTGTGCCTGTAAATAAAAATGTGCTGTCGTTTAACACATCGCTTCCTTCAGATTGACGATGATGCTGATGAGTCAGGTTGAGACCAAGGTTTTCCAGCTCTTCCAGTAAATGGATATTTTCCCGCGATTGAAAGAACTGGTATACAGCCCCGGACACTTTAGGGCCTATATCTTCAAGAGTACATAATTGCTCTTCATTCCAATGTATAAAATCTTTCAGGTGATTTACGGCATTAGCCAATGTTTTGGCTGTGGTGGCGCCCACGTACCGGATACCCAGGCCGAAGATCAGCCTGTTCAGCGGTTGCTGTTTCGATTTTTCAATTGCTGTCTGCAGGTTCTCGACGGACCTTGGTCCGAACTTATCCAGGCTCTTTACCTGCCCAAAATCCAGGGTATAAATACCTGGAAGGTCCTTAATCCAGCCCAGCTCATAAAAGCGACGGATATTGGCATCCCCCAGGTTGCGGATGTCCATGGCATCCTTGGAGGCGAAATGGATCATACGCTCGACTACCTGGGCGGGACAGCTCAGGTTAATGCACCGCCACGCCGCTTCACCTTCGGGTTTAAATAAGGTTTCTTCACATGCAGGACAAGTCCCGGGGAAGATAATGTCCTGTTCGCTGCCGTTGCGTAGTTCAGGACTGGACTTGACGATATAAGGAATAACATCTCCTGCCCGTTCTACCAGCACGGTATCCCCTATTTTCAGGTCTTTCTCCCTGATGACTTCTTCATTGAACAAGGAGATACTGCCTACCATAACACCGCCAATAGGTACCGGCTCTATCTTGGCTACCGGCGTGATGGCCCCGGTGCGGCCTACCTGGAATTCTACCCGGAGTAGCTTGCTGGTACCTTGTCTTGCCTTAAACTTGTAGGCAATAGCCCACCGGGGATGGTGGGTGGTCATGCCCAATTTGTCCTGGAGGTCAAGTGCATTCACCTTGACCACCATCCCATCGATTTCAAAAGGTAAATTATCTCTTTTCTGCTCAAAGTCGAGGCAGTAATCAATTACTTCTTCAATAGAGTGGCAGCGCTTCATGTTTTGAACCGGGGAGTTGAATCCGATATGGTACAACCATTCCAGGGTGCCGTAATGAGTGTTCAGGACTTCCGGATCCTCCCGGTTGTTGATCGTAGTGTGATAACTGACATTATAAAGAAGGGCGCTCAGCCCCCGTTTGCCGACTTCCCGTGGATCCAGCATGCGTAAAGTGCCAGAGGCCGCATTCCGGGGATTAGCCAGGGGAGGCAGGCCTTCTGCGATACGTTGTTCGTTGTATTTTTTAAAGGTTTCTTTATGGATAATCACTTCTCCTCTTATTTCAAGCGATTGGATGCCTTTCTCCGATAAGTTTGCCGTAAGTGGGATAGATCTGATCTGCCTGATATTAGGCGTTATTTCCTCGCCCATAATGCCGTCACCTCTGGTGGCTCCCCGTACCAGGGCATCGTTTTCGTAGAGTAGGGAAATGCCGGCTCCGTCATATTTAGGTTCAACGGTATATTCTATGAAATCCATTGCAGCGTTTTCCCGGCAGCGTTTGTCCCAATCTCTCAAATCATCGGCGTTATAGGAGTTTTCCAGGCTTAGCATAGGAACCAGGTGGGCTACAGAACGAAATTGCGCGCTCAGGCCCACGGCTACTCGTTGTGTTGGCGAATCTTCTGTTTTTAAATCAGGGAAAGCCTGTTCTATATCCTTCAACATTTTGAATATATGGTCATATTCAACGTCTGCTACTACCGGGTTGTCCTGGACATAATATTTCCAGTCGCAATAGTTGATCACGGCTTTTAAGCGTTCAATCTGGGATGCCGGTTCTTCTTGGTCGGTGTGCTGCAACAATTCTTTTGCCCAAATAGCGAGCCTGATTTCGTCCTCCGGATGATACATGGAATAGGAATTGAAAATAAATTACAAAGAAATGGATTTTCAGGGAGATAAAATAATGCACCCTGATGAATGGCGCTCCTGTGTGTTTATGCTTCCTGGTTGTATATTATCCTTGTACGCCCTGCCGGGGGCAGCCATCGTATTACCCCTGTACCGCCCTGCTGAATGGTGCGTTAGGTATTGACCAACCTCAATTCTACAGCTTTCTTAACCAGGCCGGCTGTATTTTTTACTTTTAATTTATGTAACAGGCTTAATCGATGGCACTCGACAGTTCTGATGCTGATGTGTAACTTATCGGCAATATCCTGGTTGGTACTTTCTTCAATAATGAAATGGAGGATTTCCTTCTCTCTCCTGGTAAGTAATGCAGAAGAATCTTCCTGCTGTTTTTTCTTTTTAAATATGTTACTGAGTAATTGTTTTTGCAGTGATTCATCTATAAATGACTCCCCATAAAAAGCCTGTTCCACTGCCTTTATGAGCTTGTCATGGTCTGTATTACTCTTTAGCAGGTAACCCACACAGCCTAATTGCATCATCTCTTCAATGTGGTGGGTAGCTTCAAGGCTGGTAAGGATAATGATACGGATGTCCGGCCACCGGAGCAATACTTTTTCTGCAAGCTCTTTGCCCAGGATGTCAGGTAGCTGGAGGTCGAGCAACAGTACATCCGGAGGGGAATCTTTTATCCCGTCCAGCAGCGATTGTCCGTCCCTGAAAGTTCCGGTAACCTTGATTTGATCGGAGGAATCCAGCACGGTCTGCAGCCCGGTAATCACCATAGGATGGTCATCGGTGATCATTACTTTTATAAGAGACATGATTGATTATATTTGAGTGAGTGAATATAGGTATTTCGAGGTAAATGGTGGTGCCGTTCCCGGGCTCGGAACGGAGTTCAATAAAGCCTTCCATGATTTGGACCCTTTCTTTAATATTACTTAGTCCGGTACCTGATGTAGGCAATAAGGGATCGAACCCTGTGCCATCATCTTCTACTGTGATATTCAACAGTGTTTCATGATAATTGAGCTGTACTAGTAACCTATGGGCATGTGCGTATTTAAGCGCATTCTGTACCAACTCTTGCACAATACGGTATAAGGAAAGTTCCAATACCTTATCCAGCGGATAGTAGCCATTGGTCATAAAGTGGATCCTGGTCGCATTTTCATTGTCCATTTTGCGGCAGAAATCATTTAAAGCACCGGTAAGGCCGCTTTTCATCACTGCTTCAGGCATGAGGTTATGTGCAGTTTTTCTGAGGTCCTGCATGGTCTCGTCGAGGTATTGGAACCCTTGGTTGAATATATCCCGGTCGATAGGTTTTTCTTGTTGTAATAAAGTGCTGAAACGCAGCTTTACAGAGGTAAGTTGGCTGATGATGCCATCATGCAGCTCATGGGCGATCCTGCTGCGCTCTTTTTCTTCTCCCTGCAGCACTGCCTTAAAATGGCTGATCTCCCGGTCCTTTTCCATATTGATTACCTTTGCTTCCTGAAGTCTCTGTTTATGCCGGAATAGAAAGTAGATAAAGGTAGCCATGAGTATGCTCCCAATCAAAATACTGCCGATCCAGAAATTCTTCTGTTGGAGAGATTTTTCTTTTTGTGCTAATAATAGCCGCTGCCGGATCAGTTGATTGTCTTTTTCTGAAGTGCGGTATTTAGTCTCCAGCTCATTAATCGCTTTAGGTTTATCTTGTTTTAGAATAGAATCGTAGAGTTCGTAAGATTGTAATAAATAAACGTAAGCATCTTTGTAATTGTGCAGGCCGAAGTTTAAAGAGGCCAAAGCATTATAAGATCTGTGTTTTAATGAATTGGAAGGCAGTCCGGAAAAAATATCTTCATAATAATCCATATATTTCTTTGCTTCCGCAAAGGCCTTCTTTTTAATTAGATGTTCACTTAATGCCAGGCTGATGGAAGCATTTTGCGTACTGTTTTTGGGATTGTATTGAAGGGAAAGCTTTTCAGCTTTTTTGAGTAAAGCTATAGCGCTATCCGTTGCACCCATGGAGCCTAACAGGTTAGCTTTTATTTCATAGGAAGTCAATAATCCCATCATGTTCTCAGAAGCCATACCCAGGGCAATAGCCCTGTTCACAACGGTCAAAGCATTATCCCGGGCTCCCTTATTTTTATAGACATAAGCCAGGTTATTGGAGGTCAGCAACAATAAATTGGTATCCTTGATTTCCCGGGCTATCTCCCTGGAAAGCGTGAGGTAATGCAGGGCTTTATCCGGCTCTGCTATAGTAATGAAAATACTTGCGATGTTATTGAAAACCATTCCGAGCGAGAAGGTGTCCCCACTATAAACATTGGTTTGAAGTGTGATTAATACGGAGTCTAAATAATGATATGCTTTTAAAAAATCGCCTTCATAAGAATAAGCTCTCGAAAGATTAATAAATGTAGCAGTCAGGTAACGTGGGGATAATTCATGTCTTGATTGGTTTAAGACGGTTTCGAGAAATTTTTTCCCCATGCTGATTTCTCCTTGTTCCATATACATAACCCCTAAGCCGATCAGGGTGTTTTGTATGCCTTGTTTATAGCCGATTCGCCTGCTGTCCAGGAGGCCTTCCTTATACAGGATCACAGCACTGTCAAAATCAGAGAAGATGATCTTTCTTGCCCGGGCTAATTTAATGTTGATGTAGGCCTTTTCTATAAAAAAGTTTGGAGTGACATTTTTATGTGATAATTCTGGTTGGATAATTACTTGTGCAGAAAGCCTCTTCTGCTGCAAACAGCAGAACAAGCACAGGGCTATAAGATAATATCTGAATAGCTTATTCATAGTATCCGGCATGGGTAAGGATAAATGTAATTCATGGGACAGTTTTTACCTTATCCGTAGAAATACCTACTTTCTTAAAGGATAAAAATACATAAAAGTACTGATCACCGGAATAAAGCATAGAATTACATTTGTCCTGTAGAAAATGGTCTGGGGAGCATCCTTTGGGGTTGCTTCAGGGCATTTTTATATGAATTTCTTTACTAGCTAATTATCCCCTAAGTTACGGCTTAACTCTTTATGGAGGAAAATTAAATTGAGTATAGATTGAATAATAGTTATTTGTATTCTAATTATTGGTGTAATATGGTCTTGTGGTAGTTAAAATAGCAGGGTATTCCTTACTTGTTATTGTTTCCGGAACACACAAAATGAGGATGAAGATATAGGTTTGGTGGTTGATTATGGTGGTGGCCTTCCTGTTGAACAACAGGAAGGTTTTTTGGTAGAAGTTCTTTGGGTAAGATACCCTGAAGATATCCCGGTATGGCATAGGCTACAGACCCTTTAAATTACTGTAACATGGCTATGCCCTTTTTTACCCCTTTTACCAATTTGTCTACTTCTTCTTTAGTGTTGTAGAATGCAAAGGAAGCCCTTACTGTTCCGGGTATATGGTAATAGTCCATGATCGGCTGGCAGCAATGATGACCGGTGCGTACCGCAATACTTTGTTTGTCCAGGATCTCTCCCAGATCAAAAGGGTGGATGCCATCGATCAGGAAGGAGACCGTGGCAGCCTGATGACGGGCATTACCGATAAACCTGATGCCGGGTAAGGTGGCCAACTGCTCCCGGGCATAATTCAATAACCCGGCTTCGGATTCTATGATAGCTTCCAATCCCAGGGTTTCGACATAATCCAGAGCAGCGCCCAGGCCTATGATGCCGGCGATATGCGGCGTGCCGGCTTCAAAACGGAAAGGAATATCTGCATAAGTGGTTTGTTGCAACGTTACCGATTTGATCATTGAGCCACCACCTTGGTAAGGGGGTATTTCCCGTAATAAATGGGCCTTGCCATATAAGACGCCAATGCCTGTAGGGCCATAAATTTTATGCCCCGAAAAAGCTAAAAAATCCACGTCCAGTTCCTGAACATCGATAGGTAGATGCTGTATTGCCTGTGCGGCATCCAGGAGCACGGGAACATTATGGGCATGGGCCAGCTTAATGATTTCACTAACCGGGTTTACCGTACCTAAAGTATTAGATACCCAGGTGACTGCAACGATCTTTGTCCTGGTATTGATCATATTTGCCAATTCTTCCAGGACCAGGTCTCCTTGATCATCAAAAGGGATCACCTTTAACAGGGCTCCCCTGTCTTCACAGGCCATCTGCCAGGGAACAAGATTGGAATGGTGCTCCATTGCAGAAATGATAACCTCATCTCCTGCCTGGATGAATCTCTTTCCAAAGGAATGCGCGACCAGGTTAATGCTTTCTGTAGTTCCCCTGGTGAAAATAATTTCAGCATCTTCACGTGCATTAATGAATCTTGCCACTTTACTGCGCGCTGCTT
>CAZFKK010000001.1:32356-43604 GCA_964519735.1 uncultured Taibaiella sp. | reverse complement strand
CACGTTGCTGTTGTATTCCTTGTAATACTGATCAATAGCCTGAATGACTGTTTCAGGCTTTTGGGTGGTAGCACCATTGTCCAGGTATACCAGGGGCTGGCCATGAACGGACTCCTGGAGGATAGGGAAATCTGCTCTTATCTTTGCTATATTTAATTTTTCAGTTACAGGCATTTTGAGGATATTTCAGGTGTGTTTAATAAGTGCGACTTGATCATACAGGAAGCAGCACCATAGGTAATGAAGCACAAAGTTAGGCAAAACCTTTCCGGATTCATTATCTTGCACCGCCAAATTGCCATATTGTTTTTCTATACCACATGAAGATATTGCAGCTCGTCAACAGGATACCTTACCCCCTTAATGATGGGGGAAGTATAGGGATTCACTATTATACTGAAGGATATATCCAGGCGGGTGTATCCCTGAGTATGTTGGCTATGAACACTTTCCGGCATTGGGTAGTGTTGGAAGATCTTCCGGATATTTATGGTAAATTAAAGCACTTTGTCGCTGTCCCTGTAGATAACCGGGTAAAAGTAAGGGATGCTTTCTTCAATCTTTTTAAAGGAACGTCTTACAACATTGATCGTTTTATTAACCCGGAATTTGAACAGGCGCTGATTGCCTTATTGCAAAAAGAAAATTTCGATATTATTCAACTGGAAGGGCTGTTTGTCGTGCCTTACCTGCCGGTTATACGTACATACAGCAAGGCTAAGGTTGTGATCCGGCAGCATAATATTGAATTCAGGATATGGGAACGCCTGGCGGAACAAGCACGTAATCCTTTTAAGAAGATGTATTTACGACTGT
The DNA here is from genome assembly GCA_964519735.1 of uncultured Taibaiella sp. Taxonomy (GTDB): domain Bacteria; phylum Bacteroidota; class Bacteroidia; order Chitinophagales; family Chitinophagaceae; genus Taibaiella. Next base: position 42,788 of record CAZFKK010000001.1, on the reverse strand, counting down.
TGGCTAAGCGGTTGAAGCGGTTTGAACTGGAACATATGCAGGATTATGACCTGATTTTGCCTATTTCCCGGGAAGATGAGCAATTCTATAAAAAATTGGGTCATTCTTCGCCTGTGTATCTCCATCCTTTTGGGGTGGATACAGATAAAATACCTTTCCTGCCGGTCTCTAATGCTCTCATAAGCCTGTACCATATTGGGGCTATGGACTGGCAGCCTAACCTGGAAAGCGTGAATTGGTTGTTGGAAAAGATAATGCCCCTGCTCCGTACCTCGTTGCCGGAAGTTAAATTATACCTGGCCGGAAGAAATATGCCGGATTATTATAAGCAGCAGCATTGGGACAATGTCGAGGTTGTGGGGGAAGTTCCCGATGCCCGGGCTTTTGAGCAGGACAAAAGTATATTGCTGGTGCCCCTGTTGTCCGGTGGCGGTGTGCGTATTAAGATTTTTCAGGCTATGGCTATGGGAAAGGCTATTGTAACCACGCCGATAGGTGTTGAGGGAATTGAAGCTGAGGATGGCGTACACCTTATGATTGCGGACACTCCGGAACTTTTTGCAGCAAAAATTATTGAATTGGTCTCCCGGCCGGACCAGATCAGGCAGTTAGGTACGGCTGCACGTTTATTGATGAGCCAACGCTATGACCAGAAGAAACTGATTATCCGTTTATTGGAAAGGTACCGGCAATTACTTTAATTTTTACTCATTTAAGGATTGTAGATTGCCTTTAAGGTCGTACACAAAATGATAATTTTTCCCTCCTTGTTCCGAATGCAGAGAAAGGGAATAATAGATGCCTTCTTCTTTGGAGTTCATTTGGTTACTGGCTTTTACCTGGGCAATAATGACTTTGCTGTCTTTTATCTCCCGTTCTTCTGCCAGTTTTTTTTGTGAAAGTTCCATTAACTCACCCAGGCGACCCAGGCTTACCTCTTTGTCTAATTGAAACATAAAAGATTCCGGCTTTGAACCTTCTATCTGTAAGGTAATATTAGCCCTTTTTTCCCAGAAACCATGAAACAGATCCCATTGTTCCTGTGTCAGAGAATTGGGGTCTTTGGTTTGATCCACGGTAACCATATCGTCAGAGCCACCGCTATTACTGAGGACGATACTGGTGTACCAGGTGTCCGGGCCGAATTTGTCTTTTAGCTGCTGGCTCAACGTTTCCATCCCGGCCTTAGTATGTTCTATTTTGTCGGCACACGAGGTTAATCCATTTAAGGTTAATCCACCTAAAAAGATCCATAGGAATAGGAAAGAATTTAATTTTTTCACAGTGCCATGATTTTGTTATTGGCGAAAATAAGAAAATATTTATTTTTTTCATAAAAATCATAATTTATGGCTTAATGGGCGGGACAGCATAAATTTGTTGTGCAACTTATAAATATACATTTTCAGATATATACTTACCTCATTAACTAACAAATCTTTATCATTTTAATTATAAGCAAGCAACTCTCCAATTCTTTATCTTTGCCGGATGAAGTATAGCTTATCGGAACGTATTGTTATATTTCACAGTATTAAGCATTTATCAACCATAGTTTAATGAACGTAGCAGCATATCGTTTTCTGATAATCCCCGGGTTGATTTCGGCCACATTTTTTATAGCTTCAATCGTTACTGCTACGGCTCAGATTCCTGTCAGCAACCGGGTGGAGGATCGTCAGTTGAAGCATGGAATAGAACAGTATCATCAAGGCCATTATCAATTGGCCAGTCAATCCCTGACTACTTATTTGAGCCGGAAAAAGTTGCCTGTAGAGGATGATCACCAGGATGTAGCTTTGCTTCCGTCGCTTCAGGAAGCCAGGTATTACCTGGTGTTAAGCCAGCTTAAATCGGGGGCGCCGGATGCTGTCCTCAAAACCCGTACCTATATTGATCAAACCGTCAATCCTGTTTACGGCCAACGGGCCGCATTTGCTTTGGCACAACACTATTTCCGTCAGAATGCCCTGGAGGAAGCCATTGAGTATTATGAAACGGCCGGTATCAGCAACCTGAGCAACCAGGAAATCGCAGATGCGAAGTTTGAACTGGCTTACAGTTATTTTAATGAGCGAAGGTTTGATCAGGCAAAGCCTTTATTTGCTGCGATCAAAGAGATGCCCGAAAATAAATATTATAGCGCAGGCAATTATTATTACGGGTTGCTGGCCTATAATGATCGTAACTATAGGGATGCTTTGGCCAGTTTTGAACGTATTCATCATGAAGAGGCTTATAAAGACATTGTTCCCTATTACGAGGCTGAAATTCACTATTTTCTGGGTAATAGCGAGAAAGTCATGCAATTGTCCGCCCGCTATCTGAAAAAGAAGGAACCCTTTCTCTTTTATCATAAAGAAATGCAACTGCTTACCGGGCAAACCCTGTTTGAACAAAAGAAATTTGCCGAGGCCCTTCCTTATTTCGAGTATTATTATGAACATACGGATAAGATCCGGAAAGAAGAATTATATGAACTGGCCTATTGTTATTACCGTCTGGAAAAATGGAATAAGGCAATAGAGCGGTTTCAGCCGTTGAGCAATACGGAAGATTCATTGGGACAGACTTCCATGTATTTATTGGGAGATTGTTATCTCAAAGCCGGAGATAAAAAAGGGGCAATGAATGCTTTCGGGCTTTGTGCAGATATGGATCATAATCCTTCTCAAAAGGAGGCAGCTTCTTTTCTATATGCCAAACTTTCTTATGAGCTTGGAAATGATGGGATCGCTACCGCTCGTTTCTATGATTTTGTAAGGGAATATCCTAACTCTTCTTTTGGCACGGAAGCCAAAACCTTACTGTCAGGCTTATTGGCCAAAAGCAGTAATTACAGTAAGGCCTTTGGCATTATGAATGATATGGCCGTAAAGGACAAGGACACCTGGGGTATTTACCAGCAGGTGGCAGTAGGGTATGCGATGCAACTCATGCAGGACGGCCAGCTTCATGCTGCAGACAGCGTGTTGAGCTTATCTTTACAACAGCCTGAGGATAAGGCCTATGAAGCCATCAGCTATTTCTGGAAAAGCGAAATAGCTTACCGGGAGAAGAACCAGGCTGTGGCCGTTCAGTTTAGCCGGTCTTTTTTAAATAAGGTAAAAGGTATTGAAAACCAGGTACGTAGTATCAGTCAGCAGGCTACAGTGCAGCATGCCCATATTATCATGGGCTACGCCCAGTTGGAAAGTGATAACTATGATGATGCTACGGAAGCGTTTGGTGCCGCACAACAGTATAAAAATAGCGGCGGAGGAGATGATGCCATGACCGCAGATGTTTTACTTCGGGAGGCAGATGCACTATTCATGAAGAAGGATTTTAATAAAGCCGCTGTACTTTATGATAAGGCAATAGCCAGTGGCAGCACACAACCTGATTACGCCAGGTATCAGAAAAGCCTGATCCTGGGCTTACAGGGAAAAGTGGCGGAAAAGAACCGGCTATTACAGGAATTGGTTCAGAAACGTCCCGAATCCGCTTATAAAAATGAGGCACAGTATGAACTGGCAGTGTCCTACCTGGAAAGCGGAGAGAAGATGCAAGCTATCCCCCTATTGAAAGCCTTGGCTGAAGGTGCTTCTAATACGGAACCGGTCAAAGCAAAGTCGTTACTTAAGCTGGCTTATGCCTACCAGGAAAATGACGAAGATGGGAACGCTGTTTCCACTTATCAGCAATTCATTACAACATATCCTTCTTCAACAGACAGGGCAGTGGCTACAGATGCCTTGAGGAACCTTTATATCTCGATGGGCAAGCCGGAACAATATGCTGCTTTCCTGGAAGAACATAATATGCCTGCAGACGATCAGGCCGGCCTGGATCAGACCTATTATGCTGCCGCCGAAACAGAGTACGCCAACAATAAATGGGATAAAGCTGTATTGGGATTCGACAAATACCTGGATGAATTTCCCAATGGAAGGCACACGACTAAGGCACACTACTACCGTGCGGAGTCCTACGCAAAATTGAATGCCACAGAAAAGGCGCTGAAAGATTATGATGCAGTAGTAGCTTCAGGTTGGAGTGATTTTGCAGAAGATGCAGCCTCCAAGGCTGCCCACCTTTCTGTAGAGAAGAAAGATTATACGGCAGCCAGGAAATATTTCAGTTTACTAAGGAATGTTACCATGGATAATACGGGGCTGCAGCATGCCTATATGGGTTTGTTGAAGGCTTCCTTTGCTGATGGTGCCTATGATGAGGCCCGTTCTTATGCAGATACGCTGCTATCCCTGCCGGAGTTGGGAAGTAAAATAAATTCGGAAGCTCAGTTATACAAAGCCAGGAGTTTACAGCAAAGCAACAGGATGGAAGAAGCTATGGTCATTTACAAGACCCTGGACAAAAAGGGTAGTGATAGTTATAATGCGGAGGCCCGCTACCGCATAGCAGAGATTTTATGGACGCAGAAGAAATTGAAAGAGGCAGAAACGCAAGCCAGTTATGCCGTGCAATCTTCCGGAAGCCAGGACTATTGGGTGGTTAAAAGTTATATGCTCCTGGCAGATATATTAGCAGAACAAAAAGATTACTTTAATGCTAAGGCCACCTTGCAAAGTATTATTAAAAATGCCAGTGATCCAACGCTAAAGGATGAAGCTTCTAAAAAGTTAAGCGCGGTAAAAGCGATGGAAAAGAAAAAATCGAAGCTGTCGGAAGAATAATCATCCCTTAAAACATCAGTAAAATGAAAGTTACCCCTCATATATTATTTACCGGTGGTGTTCTTTGGCTTTTTTCTGTTGCCGCTTCAGCGCAGCAGCCTTCCCGTAAGGATACAGTCATTAAGAGCCAGACGATTGAAATCATTCAGTCGTACAAACCGGAGATCGTGCGGCAGGAAAAGCCGGCGCTTAGACCTTCTCTCCCCCGGATAGATACTTCCAGGCCCAGGTTTCAATATGAAGTTCCGCAGCAGACCCTGAGTTATACTTATCATTCTGTTCCGATCCGCCCCTTAGCTTTAGGTCGCAGGGAAGAGATAGTCCCTTTTCAGAATTATGTAAAAGCCGGGTTGGGTAACCTATCTTCTATTTACCTGGATGCAGGTGTGGGCAGCTTAAAAGGGGATCATTATGAAACGGCAATTCACGCCACCCATCATTCTCAAAAGGGCCCTTTGCAACACCAGCAGTCCTCTGTTACTTCCTTTGATGCAGCAGGGAAATACTATATGGAAGATCATGTTTTAGGTGCGAACCTGGATATATCCCGTAATGGTTATACCTTTTACGGATATGACCATGATACTTTTGAATACAATAAGGATGGGATCCGCCAGGTTTTTACCGGTATAGCACTTCAGCTCCGCGCAGAAAATACCCGGCCTGATTCCAGGAATGTAATGTATAAACCTGTGGTTGACCTGGGACTGTACCAGGATCGCTTTCAGGCTATTGAACGTCGTTTTGCTTTTGACCTGCCGGCAACGCTGGCGATCGATTCGCAATTGAATTTTTCATTGGGCCTTCAAGGAGATTTCGTTCAGTTTAAAAACGATTCTTTTCAAACAGGGAACAATTTTATCCGGGTAAACCCGGCTTTTGATCTTTCCTTAGGCACTTTTAAACTGCATTTGGGGTTAAGCCCTGCCTGGGGTAAAGATAACATAGCTTATCTGCTGCCTGATCTCCATGCCCGGACAAGCCTGTTGGGCGATAAACTTGTTTTTCTTATGGGATGGAAGGCAGATCTAGTCCAGAATACTTATCAGCAATTAAGCACTAAGAATCCATTTATCAATAATGTTTATCCAGTCCGCCAGACGAAAACACACCAATTGTTTGCTGGCTTTGAAAGTGCATGGAAAGAACATCTTTCTTTCGGTGGTACCTTGAGTTGGCGGCAATGGCAGAACCTGGCCCTGTTCATTAATGACTATGAAACCGGTATTGATGGGAAAAAGTTCGCTACGGTTTATGACACAAGAGTTCAGGCATTGAGTCTTGACGCCTCAATCCGTTATCAGATGAACCATGTTTTTGGATTAAGTGCCAAAGGCAGCTGGTATAATTTCTATCATACGGAAACCTATAACAGGGTATGGCATGAACCCATGGTACGTATGGGAGCATCTATGCACCTGCAGCCGATGCAGCAATTGTTGATCCAGGTGAATGCCGACTTCTGGGATGGCATGTACAGCCGGAGAGCAGATGGGATAGGTGTTAAGATGCCTGCGTTCCTGGACCTGAGCGCCTATGCAGAATTCCGGGTAATACCCCGGTTGTCTTTATTTCTTCAATTGAATAATATATTGAATACAAAGTATGAACGGTGGTACCAGTATCCTTCATATGGATTTAATATTACAGGAGGGTTGAGGTTTAAGTTTTAAGTTGATTATACCTAAATTTGTTTTTTATTATACTAATTAAATCTCCATGGATATTGCGAAATACGTCGGATTGTTTCTTTTGAAGAACGAATATTGCTTTTTACCGGGCATAGGCAGTCTTCAGGTAGTTAAGAAATCCGCTACTTATAATAAAGAGAAACAGCAAATGACAGCGCCTGTCTTTTCTTTGCTTTTCGATCCGCGGATAGGCGCAATTGATGACTCATTTGCTAACTTTATTGCTCATAACGAACGGATCAGTATTGTCCATGCTTCCAATCACCTGAAAGATTTTTGTGCAGCAGCCAAGACAGAGCTCAGAGAAGGAAACGAAGTGATCATTCCTGCTATCGGAAAATTTGTGCCCGGAGAAAATAAGACCATCAGGTTTGAAGCAGATCCTGATCTTCATATTGAAGGCAAAGCAATGCCTTATTTCAAAAATAGTGCGTCTGTAGATAAGAAAAAGGAAGAACCGATCACCAATATCATTGAGCGTACTACTTTTAAGGAGCCTAAAGGAGATGAAGAAATTGAATACAAGGCACCTACGGTAAATTGGGGTAAGATATTGCTGCTTGTTTTTATAAGCCTTGCCGTACTTGCCGGAGCGATTTTCCTGTTCAGATACCTTACGGAGAGTAAGGGAAACGCATCTGATGCTATTCAGGAAATGGTAGTACAAGAGCAACAGCCTGAAGCGTTTTTTGAGGATACGGTAACCGTCATGCAAGAACAGGCTCCAGTTCCTGATGCCAATACTCCAATTAGCTATAAAGTGGGATTGAATCAATATGATAGCCGTGCCAAGGCAGAAAACCGGGTGGCTAAGTTACAATCTTATGGTAATCATACTGCCGAGCTGGTTGTTGTAGATTCGACAACTTATTATGCTGTGATCATGATGACTTCTGCAGTTGCGGATACTACAAGAATTGTAGACTCTTTGCGTAAATTGTTTAATCCTAATGGTAAAGTGGCCATTATCAGGTAAGATTAAGGTGTGTGACCTCGCCGGGTAGGATATTTAAGGTCCTGCCCGGCATGGAGCCCTTCAGGGTAACCGGCAGGCAAATAAACTTACAGGCATTACCGGATCAGGATCACATCTCCTTTTTTATCCTGCTTATTACCCATGGCATCTGTAACATTCATCATCCAAAAATAGGTGCCCAGGTCGGCAGGACGTCCGTTATAACTGCCATCCCATTGCGGATAATTGTCCATTAAAGAGCTATAAACCCTTTGCCCCCAACGATTGAAAACCTGGAAATTGTTGATCTGGGCAATGCCAATGATCCTGGGTTCCAGGAAATCATTGATGCCGTCGCCATTAGGGGAAAAGGCATTAGGAACAAAGATATTTTCGGAACCTACCACCCATACCAGGATCGTATCTGTGGCCAGGCAACCTTCGTCATTGGTGGCGGTGAGTATAAAGGTGTACCTGCCTGTATCCGGGAAATCCACTGCAGGGTTAGCTATATTGGGATCACTTAAATAATCGGCGGGAGACCATTGATAATATTGTCCTCCCGTTGCTTTAAGGGTAAAGGGGTATCCCAATACAATAATGGTGTCATTGCCGGCATGCGGGGCAAAATAGGAGAGGGGTAATGTCTTGGTAACGGTATCTCGGCAGCCGAGGGTCGTTTTGGCAATAAGGGTAACCTGCTTTTCTCCGCCCGGTATGGCGTAGGTATGCACAGGATGCTGTTGTACGGCGCTATTGCCATCACCAAAATCCCAGTTCCAGGAAACTGTAGGAGGAAACGTAGCCAGAGAAGAATCCCTGAATTGAATGGGCACACCCGGGCAGAGTTGGCCACTCCAGGAAAAGTCCGCTTTAAAGAAAGGATACACCTTGACGAGGCGAACAATACTATCCGGACAGGTACTACCCTGGTTGACAACCAGTTTGACTACATAAGTGCCCGTATCCGGGTAGGTAAAAGAGGGTTCTTCCTCAGTAGAAGTGGCACCATTTACGCCGAAATCCCAAAAGTAGCTGAATCCGCCGCTGCTGTTATTACTAAACTTTACAGTATTGCTCTTGCATTCTACGATATAAGTATTAGGCTCGTCCGGCAGTTCCGGAATGTCTGCTACTACCGCCTTTGTACAGTTGGTGACTACGAATTGCACGTCCCGGGAAACCGTATTAATAATTGATCCGTTCCTCCATTCATTTACACATACGGTTACCACAAAACGCCCGATAACATTGGGTGTGCCGGACATTAAACCGGTTATAGGGTTAATTTGTAAGGGTGGATTGCCGGACATGGGTATCGTGGCAGAATAGGGAGGCATGTAATTTACCGATGGGTAAGGTGGTGGCGTCATAGGGCCATTTGTTGGCGGTAGGGGATTCGTAATAGAAGCTCCCGGATGGGCAGCACATAATTCATAGGATAAAGAATCGGCATCCGCATCTGTAGCCGAAAAATCATAGACAAATGGGTTGTTGGAGCAAATAATCTGCGGTGGCAATGTTTTGAATACCGCGCTGTTATTAGGGCATTCACCATTGACAAACGGAGGAATCAATGCAAGATACGTAACGCCTACATTGCCCGGATTGACAATGTTATTGATAGACGCGTTGCGGCAACACCGTTGGTAAACAATATAGTATCCCCTGGAACTGGGTTCAAGGGTTCTGGTAAAGCGAAAGACTTGTTTACGTAAACAGGTGTTGGGGTAATTATTGATGCAGGCATTATTGAAATTCGGATCTACGGTTTCAGTGGTTAAAGACCGGATATTGCCCTCAGCTACCATAACCGGGTTACTCCCTGCGGTGAAAATGGTATAATAAGCAGGATCATCTTGTTGAATGGCCTGGGGTTCTCCAAAGAGACAATCCTGGTAAAGGGTAAGGGTAATCTCGAAGACATTATTGCCCAGGCATCTATATGTGATATCTCCTCCTATCATATGAGATGCCCGGGAAAAGAATGGCGTCATCAATAGTAGTAGGAGAAGTAATCCTGTTGACCATGCTGCATATATCTTCATATTTCCTGTTTAATCGTCGTTTCAATTGAGGCTTTGCAATCCATACAAAGATAAGGTACAAATCCAAAAACAACAGGATACGGGGCAAGATAAGGTTATCTTAGCTTTTTGTTATTCTTATGGACCCGCTTCTTTTCTATGTCGATACAGTTGGCACCAATTATTTATTCATCATAATATTCCAGTAAAACGAAGGCTTCCGGAGCAAAGCACGCATATCCAGGTCAGCAAACATACTGGTTAATGTTTTTTGTAAAGAAGGACTTTTGTTGGCTTTATTAACAACCAGGTTAAATAACCAGGGAAACCGTACCAGTTTTTGCATCGTATAGCTTAATCGTAATTCATCTCCAATCCTGCGAAATAGCTCATCATCATATTGTTGCTTCAGGAAAGCTGCATCCATACACTTAATATCCAGTGCCTTAATGGCAGCTTCGGCAGCCAGCATTCCACTGTATAAGGCATTGCCGATTCCTTCACCCGTAAAAGGATCGATCAAAGAGGCGGCATCGCCGACCAGCATGAAATGATCGCCGGATACGGGTATCTGCCCATGCCCCATGGGCAAGCCCCAGCCATAAATTTTGTCGGTCAGTTCTGCCTGGGCAAATCTCGGGCTGATGTTAGGGTCTTCGGCAATCGCCTTTAGCATGATCTCCCGCAGGTTGACTTTCTTATCGCGTACTTGGTGTGATTCCATTCCAATACCCACGTTGGCCTCGCCCCCAGGCAAGGGGAAGATCCAGAAGTAACCTGGCAAAACCCCTTTCAGGAAATGCAATTCAATAAAGTTTTGCGGGTGTAAACCGGATACGCCCTTATAATAAGCGCGAAGCCCGATAGAAGAGGTCTTGGTTACCGCATTCTGTTGTAATAATTGTTTCCGGGCAATGCCTTTGTCCCCGTCCGCCCCTATCAATAAGGAGCAATGAATAACCTGCGCTTCCTGTTCTGCTTCACTCTTGCAGGTAACCAGGAATCCATGGTCGGTTTTTTCGATCTTTTGTACAACACACCCTTGCATGATGGTAACAAACGGGCCCGCCAGTTTTTCAA
>CAZFKK010000001.1:23796-32346 GCA_964519735.1 uncultured Taibaiella sp. | reverse complement strand
GCCATTCGTTTGGAGGTAAATCCCGGTGGCCTGCCCATTTTTGCCGGGTCTGCAGCAAAGGGAACGTCGATGGTTTTTCCATTAGGTGCCGCAAAGGTCACTCCATGGCTGGGCATAAAGCGCCCTTCATCATTAAATATTTCATCCATAAAGGATGGGTCCGCCTTCCGAAGCACAAAGGCTGTTTTGCCACTGCAACCATCACCGCAAATTTTATCCCTGGGAAAGACGGCTTTATCCAGGATGACATGTTTTATTTTGGCTTTGCTCAGGAAGAGCGATGCTGCAGCGCCGGCAGGGCCACAGCCTATTATAAGTACAGGGATAGGTTGTACGGACATAAATGTTAGATATTATAAAATATAGGTTTTCTGATGATAGATACATTAAAGCGCTGTGGGATCAGGTTGCTCTATTCTTCCTGGATGATCCTCACCAGATCAGCTTCTATGCTTTCCTGGACGGTTTCGGTGATCCGGCCGACTTCCCCTCCATCCTTCATCAGGATAATAGTAGGGAGTAAGGTAATGTTAAATAGCTGTTCTTCCCGGTGGCGGCCTTTCTTATGCTGATCCAGTACATAAAAAAACCATTCCTCTACAGGATAGCCTGCTTTTTGTGCTACTTTATATAGCCGTGGGATCAGGAAATGAGAGTCCGAACACCAGGTACCCAGGAAGACCTTAAGCTCGTATTTTGCTAGATGCCGGGATAAATAAGCTATAGCCTGGGTGTCCGGTTGGTAATGGGTTACCTGCTCCTGCCATTGAAATGCGGGAATGGTACTTAGATCTTTGTAACTGCATGTTCCTTGATAAATCACTTCTTCTTTGTTATCTGAGACGATTACATCATAATCTATGATGGGTTGCGCCTGGAGGTTCCTGCCACAATGGACCAGTACTATAATGACAGTAAACAGGTGGAAGATTGTCTTTCTTAATCGCTTCATCCGGGTAAAATTCCTTTTTATAATTGTTCTTTTATCTGGGATAAAGTTTGGCGTAGCGCTATCAGCGAGGTTTTGAGGTCCAGGTTTTGTTCCACTGTACTTTTGCCCGCTTTCAGCTTTTCCTTGGCTCCCTTAATGGTATGTTTTTTTTCTTTCACCAGGTGATGGATCAGGCGGAGCTGGGCTATATCCTCCGGGCTGTACAAGCGATCTCCTTTGCGGGTAGTTCTTGGTTTTAACTTAAATTCATTTGTCCAGAACCGGATATGGGAGGTCTTGACCAAAAAAAGCTGTGCTACTTCACCAATAGGATAATACTTTTTATTTAAAGACCATTCGGGTAGCGGGCTTACCGGCTCTTCTTCTCCTAGGTCTTTCCCCCTTTCTTCCAGATCTTTCTTTTCATCTAACTCTTTCTCCTCATTCAAGTCCGGATCTTCCTCCGGCTCCTTGAACTCTTCGTCCGGGTTTTCCTGGTGATCGGGTTCCTGGTGTTGGATTTCTGTCTCGGGTAATAGTTGGATCTCTTTATCCTTCTGTACTACTTTATCCTTCTGTACCACCTCCGCAGATTGTAAATCGAAGGGATAGTCTTTATGGATAAATTGGGCATAATCGGTTTGAATAAGCTCTGTAAGCAGGAGCTCATTTAAACTCCGGTCCAGGATTGCTGCCTCTTTTTGTTCGAGTGAAGCCGGCTGCTCTTCAGGTTCGGTGGGTGGTGTCAGGTTCAGCGCATCCGGAGCTTGTTGCTCCTTCCCGCGAGCTTTTAAGGGTTGCTGCGGTTCTTTTTTCGGTTGTTCTTCTGAAAAGAACTCATCATCAAATAGTGTCAGTACGCGGGTACTCATGGGCATCACCTTATTTTCCTGTAGCGCAAACATAAGGAAATTTGCAGATTTGAGCACTAAAAAAATGGTTATTCATCCAAAAGGAGCCTATTCCGTTTACCGAAGACCTTCATCCAATAACCGAAAGGCGCTTTGTGACGACCCGGTACCACTTACCTTTGCCGGATAAATTAATAATACATGATCAGAATTCTTACCTTATGTTTAAGCCTGGTGGTAGCTATATCCTGGACAACAACGCTTAGCGCCCAGCAGGTGTTGAAAGGGAATATTCAGGATGATAAAGGATTGCCTGTAAGCGGTGCCAGTATTTCGCTTGAAAACACGCTTGATGGCACCAGTAGTGATAGTTTGGGTAATTTCCGGCTGGCTACTACAGAAAAGGGGGAGCAGATGCTTGTCGTTTCTGCTATCGGTTATGAAGCCTTTCGTCAACTGATCAGGGTAGAAACAATAGGTGATGCCTTTCGGTTCAAATTAAGACGTGTGACCAATACACTGGACCAGGTAAGCATTACTGCGGGAAGTATCGGATCTGTAGATGGTTCGCAGAAAACGGTATTGGAACCTCTAGATATCGTCACTACAGCGGGGTCGGGAGCAGATCCGATCGCTGCTATGCAGATGTTGCCGGGTGTGCAGCGGAACGGGGCCCAAACGGGAATGATGGTAAGGGGCGGAGATGCCAGTGAGGCGGCTATCCTTGTGGATCAGATGGTTTTGCAAAATCCATTTTTTAGTGATGTGCCGGGTGTGCAGCAACGCAGTCGCTTTGGAGCATTCCAGTTTAAAGGAATTGCTTTTAGCAGCGGTGGATACAGCGCACGGTATGGCCAGGCCATGTCCTCCGTATTGGAGATGAATACCCTGGATCTTCCGGAGGAAAGTACGATTAATCTCGGGATGCATATGGCCGGATTATATGCTTCAGGGAGTAAGTTGTTTCATGATAATAAGATGAGTATTAATGCTACTGCTAATTATACCAACCTGAGTCCGTTTTATGGTATCGCAACTACCAACTTTGACTTTGATGAGGTACCTAAAGGCGGAGGTGGTTCTCTGAATTACCAATGGAAAACGGATAAGGGAGGATTATTGAAGGTAATGGGCAATTTCGCAAAGAACCAGTCCGGTATTCGGTTACCCAATCCCTTCCTGGCGGGGGAACTCATGGATTTCGCCATAAAAAATCAGAATGCTTACGGACAGGCTTCTTACAGGCAAAATTTTGGAGACCAGTTGAAGTGGGTTACGGCGGCTTCATATTCGTATAATGATGACGATACCCGATGGGGTAATTTTCCAACACAGCTATCGGAGCACCGCGGGCAACTTAGATCAGAACTGACCTGGTTTGCGGCCTCCGGTTTGAGTATTGTGGCAGGTACGGAGCTTCAGAATATAGAGGTGGACCGCATTTTCGATACGCTCAGGGGTGCTTATACAGAGCAGCAATATGCAGGTTATGTAGAAGGCGAATGGACACCACTTCACTGGCTTGCTTTTCGTCCCGGATTGCGTTATGAGCACAGCGTGCTGTTGCAGACCCATACACTGGCGCCCCGGATAGCTGCTTCAATAAAAACCAATAAGTTTAGCCAGATCTCTATTGCCGGTGGTGTTTTTTATCAAAACCCAGACAAGCAATACCTGCTCCAGGCCTACCGTCCGGGACAACAGAGGGCAATGCACTATATCGCAAATTTTATGTACCTGAAAGAGGACCGGACTTTAAGATTAGAGGGGTATTATAAGAGTTATGATCAGTTAGTGAGGGAGCATGCCTCCGGCTATGATCCTAATGCCTATCGTTTAATATACGGAACAGTGGATAATAGCGGTAGTGGTTATGCGCAGGGGCTGGAATTGTTCTGGCGGGATAAAAAGACAGTTAAAAACCTGGATTACTGGCTGTCCTACAGTTACATAAATACAGAACGTTTGTATAAAAACTACCCGGTAGCAGCAACCCCGGATTTTATTTCAGACCATAACCTGAGTGTTGTAGGCAAATATTGGATAGAAAAATTATCCGGTATGATAAGCGGTACGTATAGCTATGCAAGCGGTAAGCCTTATTACAATCCGAATACCCCTGCTTTCCTGGGGAACCGGACCCCTGATTACCACAACCTGGCCCTACAGGTAAGTTATTTACGCACTTTTGGGAAATGGTTTACGGTATTTTACCTCAGTGTGGACAATGTAACCAATGCTAAGAACATATTCGGATACCGGTATTCTATGGATGGGCAAGATCGGTATCCTATAGAGCCGGCTATGTACCGCACTGTTTTTGCCGGGATTAATATTTCATTAAGTAAATTTGACCGGGACGAATTATAAGAGATTTAGAAGTAGCCGGTTGCTGAACGGATAGGTCCTTATTTTAAAAATGATAATTGCAGGTAATAGAGCATCCTAATGAAAATAAATGATTCGCTATTTTTCTACTGAAGCCTGGCTGTTGATTGTCAAACGAAAATCGGTTATCTTCTCCCCAGTTCGTAAATACAGGCAATACCATATCAATGCCCAAGGTAATCTTAGGGTGTAATTGTTTTTCAATGCCCAGATTGATGTTCGCCATATTTCCTGCAAACAGAGATTTGTTGTTGCTCTTTGTTACATGATCGAGGGTGTATTTTTGAGCAAAGGACTGAAGGATATGATAAGAACCGGATGCCTGTAGCCATGTCCCCGGGGTTAGGGTGATCCTGTACCCTAACCCTCCGAATAAATGAAGGTTGTAATAATTATAGGATTTGGTATAATACATTACTTGTATGGGATCATCGAAAGAGCGTTTGATATTAAAGGACTGCTCGAAGAAACCGAGGCCGGCCTTAATGTAGAAAGACTTATAAATAGAACGTGTGTAATGGGCATTGATCCCATAACTGATAGCATTACCCGCTGTTGTGGGATTAGAGGGATTTTCGGAATGATTCCAGATAACAGGGAGGGACAAACCGATACTTTGTATCTTTTCTTTGTTATCCTGTGCGAAGGCAAACTGTCCCATGCAAAATAGCCATAAAAACGTGATATACTTTTTCCTGTAAAAACGGTCGCTGCATTTAAAATTGAATAGCATAGGATTTTGATTAAGTTTGTTAAGATGGTGTAGCCAAACTGTTTCGTCAACCTGTCCTCATTGATCAGTTCATATTTTAAAACCACCGTTTCCTCCGGAAATAGATCAGCATCAATAGCATAATGGCCGCCATAATGCCGATGATGACTTTGAAACCATTCGGGTTTTCTGAAAACGGAATTGTAGCAAAGTTCATTCCGAAAATACCACTGATTACGGTAGCCGGAGCCAATAAAGTAGTGACTACTGTGAGTATTTTCATCACCTCATTCATACGGGCGCTTACCTGGTCCATGTACAGGTCCTGGAGACTGACCACCATCTCCCTGTAATTGTCTGCATAATCAATTGCAATGCAGATATGATCATAAATATCTTTGAAATATTTGGCATTGCCCTCTTCGATCAAGCCATTGTCAGAATGCCATAACGCATTCACCAGTTCTCTTACCGGTGTAATCGCACGTTTGACAACCATCAGCTCATGCCTGAGTAAGGTGATTTTGACGAGCACCGATTTATGAGGCCGGGCAATTACTTCATCTTCCAGCTTTTCCAGGCGGTCAGACAGCCGTTCCAGCACGGAGAAATAGTCATCTACGACAGCATCTATAAGACCGTAAGCAAGATAATCCACATTTTTTTTACGAAGGGGCAGGGTGCCCGCTTTTAATTTTTGCCTTACGTTGTCAAAAGGATCATGTTCCGGATCTGCCTGGAAAGAGAGGAGGAAATTCGGACCCAATACAATACTGAGCTGTTCCAATTGTACGATGCCTGTGTGATTATTGTAGGTCAGCATAGGCAGCAGGCAGAAAAGGTGGGATTCCAGATCATCTGCCTTGGCTCTTTGACCGATACTCAGGATATCCTCTTTCAATAAAAAGTGGACACCAAAATGGGCACATAGTTGCTCTACCTCATCCCGGTGCAGGCCGTCGGCATTGATCCAGGTATTCCGGCCTGTTTCCGGTAAAGATAAACAGGCCGAAACCTCTGTAGTGGTCCGGGTTTCTATGCCCTCAAGCCCATAACTGAAAATCCCATAGACTGCAGGTCCGTCTCCTCCGGAAGAGGTAGTCCGTTTGGGATTATAAGTATAGGTCTTCCTTCGTTTCT
Organism: uncultured Taibaiella sp.; assembly: GCA_964519735.1. Lineage (GTDB taxonomy): Bacteria > Bacteroidota > Bacteroidia > Chitinophagales > Chitinophagaceae > Taibaiella. The sequence goes on along the minus strand of CAZFKK010000001.1, from coordinate 26,324 downwards.
GGAAGGGAGAAAAGAGTTGGGCTAATGTCCTGGTATAGGAGTTTCGTAAAAACAAAGAGCCGGATTAAGATAAAGAGTACCGCTAAAGCGATACCTCATAAAATAGCTTTGGTCAGCCCTTACTTCCAGGATTGACGTACGGTATGGAATAAAAATCCGACAGATAGGCCGCCACCCTGGTTACGAAAACGATTGTTCCGGTCGCCTTCCGGGGTAAGGTTGAGAAAACCAAGACCATAGTGCGCCCTGAAAATAAGTCCGAAAGTAGATTCATAGCCTACCGTGACATTGGCGCCAAAATCAAAGGGTCTTATTTTATCTAAGTTACCCTTGTTGCCAATCGGAATGGAATAGTCATACCGTTGAGGTCTTTGTACCCCGTTTAAAGTAGTGGAATATTCCTGTTGGAAACGACCACCTACAGCCAGGCCGAAATAAGGGCCGACCCCAAAGAAGAAATGAGGATCATCATATTCCTTCCCGGTTTTGTATAAGGCATAAATGGGGAGCTGCAGGTAGGTGACGGAGTAACTGCGCCTGTCTGAATAGCTTATGGGCGTACCGGCACCGGTATAAGAGGATTGTTCAAAATAACTCTCCGAACCATTTTTGGCGGATAATATCAACCCGGCTTGTAGGGAATACTCATCTTTGAATTGATAATCAACGGTGCCGCCAAACCGGAAACCTAATTGATAATTGGTTTCCCGTACATCCCCCTGGATCTTTTGCGACATGGTCGCAAAATTGACACCCAGTTCCGGGCCTACTTTAATGATGGGTTGTGCGGAAGCAGTCCAGCCTAATCCCATGAAGACAATCGTGCTAATAAATTTATTCATTACTTTATTGTGTTGTTGATGAACTTGATGAAACAAAGATAATTTTCCTTACTGGATTGTGGAAATTTAAAGCAAAAATAATTATCCTGGTATTCAAGTTCTCGATAATAAGGAATTTTATTGGACGCAAGATACTTGAAATGAAATCAATAAGAGACTGTTTTTGACAGATATCCTGATATAATTGCAGAGATAGATAACCAAGACATAGGCTTACCTGAAAAAAATTATATCTTTATCCGCTTTAAAAAAGTTTTTATGGATAAGGCTTACGAATTGAAATATCATGAGCAGGAAGAGCAAAACTGGTGGTTTGTAGCAAGAAGGGATATTATTTTACGGCAACTGAAGGATCTGAAAGCTCCACCGGGAGCCAAAATCCTGGATATCGGAAGCTCGGGCGGTGCTTTGTCTTTGCAATTGGCCGAGGCCGGATATACCCAGGTTTATTCGCTGGATTACAGCGAAGAGGCTATTCAACTGTGTAAGAAGAGAGGATTAGTCAACGCGTTTGTGATGGATGGACACGCTCCCGATTTCCCGGAAGAGAGTTTTGATATCATCATCTCTTCGGATTGCCTGGAACACCTGGAACATGATCAATTAGCATTAAGCAATTGGCTCCGTATTCTGAAAACAGGGGGTACCGCTATTATTTATGTTCCGGCTTTTATGTTTTTGTGGTCACAGCATGATGTCGTTAACCTGCATTACAGGCGTTATACGCGAAAGGAATTAGTAAAAAAACTGACCCATGCGGGCTTTACGATCCTAAAATCAGGTTTCTGGAATTTTTCGGTCTTTTTTCCCACGGCTATTGTTCGTTTGTTCCTGAAAATCAAGTCGAAAAAGAAGCCAGCACCTATAAATGAAGGTGATCAGGACCAGTTGCTGGCACTGCCCCATTGGTTGAACAGCCTGTTGATCCGATGGCTGAAAATAGAAAATCAATTCCTTTCCTACGTTTCTTTTCCAATTGGAGTCAGTACTTTTGCAATCGTAAAAAAATAAATACATGTCTAAGCTTGCCATTCTTATTCCTTGTTATAACGAAGAAGAGGTGCTGCCGGAAACAGTACGGCAAATCACGCTGCTAGGTAAAAAACTTGTCGCGAAGGGATTGATTACGCCGGATAGTTATGTAACGTTCGTAGACGATGGCAGCCGGGACAGGACATGGCCTATAATCGAGGCCTTACATGCGGAATCAAAATATATAAGAGGATTGAAGCTTTCCCGGAACTTTGGCCATCAAAATGCTTTGTTGGCGGGTCTTTTGCATGCAGATGATGCGGAAATTGTCATTTCCGTAGATGCAGATCTGCAGGATGATCTGGATGCAATGGAATTAATGATTCAAAAATATAAGGAAGGGTACGATATCGTTTACGGGGTGCGTGATGACCGAAGCTCGGACTCTTTGTTTAAACGAAGCTCGGCCCTGGGATTTTACAGGCTGCTTTCCAAAATGGGGGTGGAGTCTGTATATAACCATGCGGATTATCGGTTAATGAGCAGGAGAGCTATAGACGCATTTAAGGATTTTGGAGAGGTGAATCTATATTTAAGAGGTATGGTTCCGTTGATCGGTTTTAAGCAGACTTCTGTTTTCTATAAACGGGGGAAACGTTTTGCCGGGGAAAGTAAGTATCCTTTTATGAAGATGCTCTCGTTTGCATGGAATGG
>CAZFKK010000001.1:21073-23786 GCA_964519735.1 uncultured Taibaiella sp. | reverse complement strand
TAACCAGCTTGAGTATTAAACCGTTACATTTTGTTACCTTTTGTGGGTTCATGATATTTTTCCTGAGTTTAGCTTTAACTCTTTATGCCCTGATTGCCTTTTTTATGTATAAAACAGCACCGGGATGGGCATCAACGGTAATCCCGATCTACTTTCTAGGTGGGGTGCAGTTGCTGTGTATCGGGTTGATCGGGGAATATGTGGCTAAGATCTATAAGGAAGTGAAGCAAAGACCCCGGTTTATTATTGAAAAAGATCTCAAATAAATTTTATTTTATAAGTGGTATCACTGCGGCTGAAAGTATAGCTGGTCAACTAAATAAAAACAACATGAAACAAATCGAGGAATACGCTAAAAAGATATTTTGGGTGCTGATGCTATTGCTGATGATCCTGATGCCGGCGATTAGCCATGACTTTGGTCAGAACGGGGATGAGGATGTAGAAATGCAATATGGTATTGACATCTGGAATTATTATGCCCGGGGAGATCAGCAGGCTATCGATTATGACCAACATCCTCATCCCTTGTTTGGCGGCAATATGCAGGGCATGCAACTCTATGGAGGAATGTTTGATATCATGACAGAATCTGTGCATCGTATGTTCCCTTCCTGGCATAGGGTGGATGTCCGCCACTTTTTTGTGTCCATTTTTGGCGTATTCCTGATTTTATTTACCGGTCTTCTGGCCTACCGCCTGAGTAATAGAAAATGGTCTGTAGCCTTGCTGGCAGGCTTGTTTATCCTGTGCTCCCCGAGAATATTCGGAGAGAGTATGAATAACGGGAAAGATATCCCATTTGCCATGGGTTTCGTCATGGGTATCTATTACCTGGTGCGTATTCTCCAGGATTTTCCGATAAAGAAACGGTTGTGGAAAGAAGCATTATTACTGGGCTTGGGTTGGGGTATTGTTTTTGGTATGCGTTCAGCGGGAGGTCTTTTGTTTATTGCTTATGTTGGTTTCTTTACGGTATTGTATTTTGTGATGAATGCCTCCCAACGCACCTTGCTCTTCGCGAATAAAAATGAATACCTGAAAAAGTTATTTGTTTACCTGCTCACTGCTACTGTACTTGGTTATCTGCTGGGATTGGTTACCTGGCCTTTTGCATTCGAAGCGCCTATAGGCAATCTTTTTGTCGCGTTGAAAGAAATGACCAACCGCTCTGTAGGGTTAAGGGTGCTTTTTGAAGGACAATACACCAGTAATATGGAATTACCCTGGTATTATCAGTTTAAATGGATCTTTATTTCTAACCCCGTCATTGTATTGATACTCGCTTTGCTATTTGTACCCTTAATTTTTAAGGCGAAAAAGGAATACAGCAGCTTTACGGTCATCTTATTACTTTTTGCCGCTCTTTTCCCCATGCTTTATATCATCTATAAGAAATCTACAGTACATGATACCTGGCGCCATGTATTTTTTGTGTACCCTTATTGGGTGGTGATGGCTGCTTTAAGTGTAGATATGGTCCGGTCTTATCTTAAAGATAAATGGAAATGGGTGCCCGTGGCCATTGCTATTGCCGGCTTATTGCCTCCTGCAATATGGCTGGTAAAAAGTCATCCTCATCAATATGTTTACTTTAATGAATTTACAGGAGGACCAAAGGGTGCTTTTGGCAGATACGACCTTGACTATTACCTGGTATCCGGGAAGGCTTCAGCAGAATGGATACTGAAGAATGTACCCCGGCCCCCGGCAGGTAAAAAGATAAGGGTATTATCGAATATGGAGGGGCTGAGCACTTATTTCCGTGAGGACACTTCCTGGATATATACAACTTATGCAAGATATTATGAGCGTAGCCAGCATGATTGGGATTATTATATCACCTATGGTCGCTTCGTGTCGGAATGGCAATTGCAAAACGGGAAATGGCCTCCTGCCCACGTAGTTCATAGTGTGGAGGCCGGAGGAGTGCCTATAGGTGTCGTAATTGAGCGTAAAAATCATGATGTGTACCAGGCGTATCTGGCCATGGAAAAACAGGATTTTGCAGGAGCAGCAGCGCTTTATGCTTCTTACCTTAATTATGATCATTCAGATGAAATGGTATATCTTAATTATGCCATAGCTTTAGCCAGCACAGGCAGAATGGACGAAGCGATCCGGGCTACTGAGTCGGCAATAGCATTGGATCCTGTTCGTCCGGATTTTTACCAGGTGCAAGCGCAGATTTACAAGGCTATGGGTAATATGCAAAAAGCACAGGAATCCATGATGAGGGGACAATCTATCCTGGCGCAGCAACAAATGGGTAATTAGTGTTGTGTTAGCTGTATGCAGCCTTTAAAATATATTGCTCACTAAGACACAAGGATAAATACTTTTGACTTTGTGTATTAGTGAGCAATTTGACGGGATTAGGCTTAACTAAGTGCCGGAAAGATGTAGTTTAATAAGGAATGTAAAGTAATTCCTGCTTCCCGGTGCAATACTTAAGTCCCTACTTTAAACATACATAGCTTCTATCTCTTTTTGAAACTGTTGTTCAATCACCTTTCTCCGGATGGATAACTTTGGGGTAAGGATGCCATTATCTATGGTCCATTCGGTTGGTAGAAGTACAAATTTCTTGACTTTTTCCCATTGGCCAAAAGCTGTATTTGCTTTATCTACCTCACGTTGGAATTTTGCGATCACTTGTTCGTTTTTGATAATATCCGCCTTACTGCGGTAAGGTATATCCTTGTGTCGGCAC
>CAZFKK010000001.1:0-21063 GCA_964519735.1 uncultured Taibaiella sp. | reverse complement strand
CATTCTGAAGGCAGTAATGTGAATTTTTTTATTTGTTCCACATGCCCGAAGTTGGGATTGTAACGGTCTATCTGGCCTTGAATTAATGCAATAACAGAGGGATCTTTGATGAATGCAGTATTATCCTGGGGTAATTGTCTGCCTTCTGCCTGCAGTTTGTTGCGGATATGAGCAAAGTTAGGGACGATAAGGGCTGCTACAAATTTACGATTAGCGCCAATGACCATCATCTGCTCGATATAGGCACTCTCCCGCATTTTGTTTTCAATAATCTGGGGAGCGACGTATTTTCCACCGGAAGTTTTGAACATTTCTTTTTTGCGATCCGTAATTTTGAGAAAACGGTCTTCTACCCATACGCCAATATCTCCGGTATGTAACCAACCGTCGGCATCAATAACTTCAGCCGTTTGTTCCGGTTTTTTGTAATAACCCACCATTACATTGTTTCCCTTGCAAAGGATCTCTCCATCTTCAGCAATTTTTACGGCTACGTTTGCAATAACCGTTCCTACCGTTCCAATGCGTCTTCCTTCGGATTCCAGGTGATTCACGCTGATGACCGGGGATGTTTCGGTCAGGCCGTAGCCTTCCATCACAGTGATCCGGCCAGCGCTGAAAATGCGGATTAATTTTTGTTGCATAGCAGCAGAGCCGCTCACCACAGCTTCTACCCGGCCTCCTAAAGCTTCCCGCCATTTATTGAAAATAATTTTATTGGCCAGGAAGAGCTGGAACCGGTACCACCAGCTTCCTTTATGGATATTGTCGTATTGCTGGCCTAGGTTAACAGCCCAGAAGAACAACTTTTTTTTGATCCCTTTCTGCTCCATGCCCTTAGCCATAATTTTTTCATATACTTTCTCTAACAGGCGGGGCACGCAGGTAAACACCATCGGTTTTATTTCTTTCAGGTTATCTCCGATCGTGTCCATACTTTCTGCATAATAAATGGAAAGACCGGCATGCAGGTAAATATAAGTGATCATTTTCTCGAAGATATGATTCAACGGCAAAAAGCTCAAAGTGCGGTCATCCTTTTTGGCAAAGTGAAAAACGGGCATACAATCCAGGACATTACTCACAATATTTTTATGGCTTAACATCACTCCTTTAGGGGCTCCGGTAGTGCCGGAGGTATAAATGATGGTAGCAAGGTCGGTAGCAAGAAGCCGTGTGCCTAGTTCTTTTCTTTTTTGTTCTCCTTCAACAGTAGGTTGAATAGATTCCCAATGGGTAATCCCCTCAACAACGTCAAACGAAAAGATGAATTGCAGGCTGGGAATTTCTTTAAATGCAGGTTGAAATTTTTCATACAGCTCCTTGCCGGAGAAGAAGGCGAAGCGAACGCCGGCTTCATTAAGTATATAGGCAAAGTCGGAAAGGCTTACCGTAGGATATATGGGGGTAAGAATCGCCCCGGTTTGCTGTACGGCGAGGTCTGTGATCACCCATTCCGGCCTGTTATTGGAAATAATTGCAATTTTATCCTGCTGTTCCGGGTCAAGTACTTCGTTTCTTATACCCATTTGTAACAAACCTGCAGCAAGATCTCTGGCTTTGCTAGCCACTTCTTTACAAGATAAAGTTTGCCAGACGCCTTTAACCTTTGAAGCCAGCATAATACTTCCCGGACGTTCAGCTGCTTGCGTTTCTACTAAATCGAATAGTCGTTGCATAATAAATGATCCCGGTTTTTTAAGATTAATAAAAAATCTAAAATGAATGGTTGTTCATTCAAAGATAGCCGATTCTTTACGAAAATGAAAATATTTATCCTGGCGTAGGGGAGATGGGTTTTTAAATTGTCTGTTTTATCGTTGATCGGACTGCGGGAACAAATGGGCCAGGCTAAGAGAGCGGCTCCCTGTCCGTTAGGGCAATGAATTGATATGCATTGGATAATACTTATAGGCTTATCACAAAATCATAACGCTTTTGTATTACTTAATCAGAAAATTAATTCGGAATTTTGTATCTTTAAGCACATTTCAACTTAAAGTTAAGCGTATGGATACAGCATGGGCAACAGCAGAAGCAGCCCTCCCGGTGAAAGGATTTTTGGATATAGAGATAGATCCTACTTTGGATCTATTTGAAGAAATTGAAAAATTAAAAAAAGAAAAGAATGCTGTTTTACTGGCGCATTACTACCAGGAGCCGGATATACAGGATGTAGCGGATTATATAGGGGATAGTCTTGGATTGGCGCAAGAGGCAGCTAAAACAGATGCTGATATTATCGTATTTGCCGGTGTTCATTTTATGGCAGAGACTGCCAAGATATTAAACCCTTCGAAGAAGGTACTGCTGCCCGATCTGAATGCGGGCTGCTCTTTGAGTGATAGCTGCCCGCCATCGGAATTTGCCCGTTTTAAAGCTGATCATCCTGATCATATTGTTATTTCCTATATTAACTGCAGTGCAGGCATTAAAGCTTTAAGTGATATCATCTGTACCTCATCAAATGCCCGCCTGATAGTAGAAAGTCTGCCGGCAGGCCAAAAAATTATATTTGCACCGGATAAAAATCTGGGTGGCTATATCAACAAAGTTTCCGGAAGAAATATGGTACTTTGGGATGGAGCCTGTATGGTGCATGAGATCTTTTCACTCCAAAAAATTATTCGCCTGAAAGAACAGCACCCGGGAGCCAAATTGATTGCCCATCCTGAATGTGAAGAGCCGTTATTGAAGATTGCTGATTTTATAGGGTCAACAACCCAATTATTGAAATTTGTAGAGCAGGACACCGCGGAATCATTTATCGTAGCTACGGAAACAGGGATTCTGCACCAGATGCAGAAGAATGCTCCTGGCAAAACGCTCATACCCGCACCTCCGGAAAATAATTGTGCCTGTAATGATTGCCCTCATATGAAACTTAATACCCTGGAAAAACTATATTTGTGTATGAAGTATGAAATGCCGGAAATACTCATGGAAGAATCGCTGAGACTGGCGGCTAAGAAACCTATTGATAAGATGTTATCGCTCAGTGCACAACTGGGTTTGTAAATAGGCAGCGTGGAGCTGTGGGGTCATGCATTTTGTTTTAGAAAAAATTATACCTTATTGTTGTTTTTTTCTTAAACATTTCTATATTTTTATTACTCAAAATTCAATGAACCATGCATTTCGACAAAATTAAAAATAAAGGTCAGGGGAGGTTGTTTCAGAGTGAATACATGGAGATGATGACCAAAACACATCCCATAGTCATTTATAGTATGTATATTCCTGTAATCATTTTCCTGCTTTATTACGGGAATGCCTACTATGGTTTGCGTATAGGAAAGGAAATGCTTTTGTTTATAGCCGGAATGTTTGCCTGGAGTCTTGTCGAGTATATTTTGCATCGTTTTGTTTTTCATATTGTTTCTGAAAAACCAAGAATGAAATTGCTTGTTTATAAATTGCATGGCGTACATCATGAATATCCCAGGGACAGGGAGCGGTTGTTCATGCCCCCTGTCCCCAGCCTTGTCGTGGCCACTTTCTTCTTTTTCATGCAATACCTGGTTATGGGATGGAATGTACTTGCCTTTTTCCCGGGCTTCCTTTTCGGCTATCTGTTATACGGTTCTATGCATTATGCTATTCATGCGTTTACGCCGCCTTCTTTTCTGAAAGCATTGTGGCGCAATCATCATCTTCATCATTACAAATACCCTCAGTTGGGATTTGGGGTAAGTTCTGTACTATGGGATATTATTTTTGGTACCGTACCACCCAAGAAATAGATTTAAGCATAGATTGTAGTACAACAATGCCCATTCTGACTTATCGGAATGGGCATTGTTCATTAATACAAATACGGGATTACCTTCTTTTCAGTTGATGTTTTTCCTGCTCCATGTGCACGACTTCTGCGTCTAAATCATATTGTTCTTTCAGGTGAAGTGCCAGGGCCTCTGCGGCGTATACGGAGCGGTGCTGTCCCCCGGTACAGCCAAAAGAAATGGTCAGGTGATCAAAACCGCGTTCTAAATAATTCTCTATAGAAAAACCTACCGTGGCAAAAACATGTTCCATGAAATAAGGCATCTGGGTCTGGGTTTCCAGGTAATCTTTTACTGCTGCATCTTTTCCTGTCAGTGCTTTATAGGCTTCTTTACGCCCGGGATTCAATATACCCCGGCAGTCAAAAACGAAGCCGCCGCCATGTCCGGTAGTGTCAGCAGGCATGCCTTTTTTGTAGGAAAAACTAAATATCTTTATTTTAAGGGCTGTATCCGTGCCTCCTTGTCCATCTGTTGTTTCAAACTGATGGGTGATACCCGGTTTTACCAATTGCTCCAATACTTTACGTAGTTCACTTTGTACAGGAAGGTGTCCATAGTCATGGAGAAAAGATTTTAATTGTTGTAAGGCGGGCTTGATGCTTTTAATAAAATGGGGTTTTCGTTCCAGTAGCCCTCTGAACCCATAAGCGCCTAAAGTCTGCAGGATGCGTAGCAGAACACATTCAAGGTAAATTTTCCTGAAATCTGTCTGGTTGAAGGAGGGCGTCTGTGGTAACGTCTCCAAGGCTTCAAAATAATAATTAACCAGTTCATTCTTCCAATCATTAGGTAACTGTGCTCTTGCCTGCCATAATAAGGAAGCAAGGTCATATTGAGGCATTCCTAGCATACCTCCCTGATAATCAATAAAATAAACTTCTTCTCCGATGACCTGAATATTTCTGCTTTGAAAGTCACGGTACATAAAGGTCTGGGGCCTGGCAGCGGCCAGGGTACGGCTCCAGTCTTCCAGCTCTTCCAGCAGTGCAGGTTTATTATAGGTAACCTTCATCAGGTCAGCAAAATAGTATTTGAAATACAGCAGATCCGATAAGATCTGTTTACGGTCAAATGCCTGGGCAGCGAAACACAGGGAATAGTCCAACTCATTACCTGCTTCCCAATGAAACCGGACGAGGTGGTCTATACTTTTCTTAAATAAAGATTTAAGGTGCTCCGTATGTCCTTCTTTTTCCATGATTTGGAACAAAGAATGATCGCCAAGATCCTGTAATAAATAAGTTTTTTTGTCAGGACTTTCGGCAATAATCTCAGGAACAGGCAATTCATACTTAGCAAATACCCTTGTAAAGTAAAAAAAAGTATTATTTTCTTTTTTATCAGGATTATAGGCTCCTATGACTTGATGTTCTGTATTGCTTAAGCGCATATAGCGTCTTTCTGATCCGGAAGCAGGCAGCAAGGTTACATGATCCGGTGCAGCGGCATAATGTTGGGTAAATAATTTTTTAAGTGATTCAACGTAGTCGGATTGGGGCACAGCGATTTATTGGTATTTTTATGGATAATCGAATAGCATGCAGGAACGGGGTACCTGGTCAAAGTCACGCCAGTGAGTAGCGTCAAATTTTATACCAACTATGGCAGCAGCGGGCATATTGGCAATAAGCCTGTTTGTAGACAGCCGGTTAGCCAGGAACGTAATTCCGGGATTATGGGCTACTATGAAGAGTGCCTTTATAGTATTGTCAGGGTCACATTCCCTGATAATGTCAGCCAGTACTTCTTCAGAAGCCTGGTACATCTGCCCTTCCCATTGGATATGTTCGGGGTCGAAACCCAATTTTTCCGCAATGAGTGTGGCGGTCTCAGCCGCCCTTATGGCAGTGCTGGAAATGATGCAGTCCGGTATAATGCCTTTTGCTTTTAGCTGTGCGCCCATGGCCGGGGCATCTGTCAGCCCTTTTGCATTGAGTTTGCGATTAAAATCACTTACCCTCACATCATTCCAGTCGGACTCTGCATGACGGATGAGTACGAGTATCCGTTCCATAGGATAGCTATTTATTGGTTATAACACAGGTTTGAAATATTTTAATGTCAGTTGTTGTCCATCGAATTCCGCATAACTATTAAAGCTTAACCAGTCTCCCAGGTTCACATACAGGCTGTTCGCTCCTAAAGGATAGCTTAATGCGAGGTGCCTGTGCCCGTAAACAAAGTAATCGTAATGCTTCTGCTTTAATAATTCTTTAGAAAAGAGGATCAGCCACTCTCTGTCTTCCCCCAGAAATTCCTTTTCCGTAGCCACATGCTTGGGCCCTTTGCGGCTTAAATACCCTGCCATCCCTACACCGGTATCTGGATGCAGTCTTCGGTATAGCCATTGAGCCATTGAGTTACGTAGTATTTTTTTTAAAAATTTATATCCATGATCACCGGGGCCTAACCCATCCCCATGAGCAATAAAGAAATGTTTACCATTCGCAACCAGTTCCATAGGGTGATGGTGGACAGGGATTTGTAATTCATCTTCAAAATAACCATGCATCCATAAATCATGATTGCCTGTGAACGCTTCAATACGGATGCCACCGTCGGTTAATTCCGCAAGTTTACCCAGGAAACGGGTATAGCCTTTCGGAATCACTTTTTTGTATTCAAACCAAACATCAAAAATATCTCCGACGAGGAAGATGCAGGCAGCATCGCTACGAATACTATCCAGCCAACGGCACAGTAACAATTCTCTCTGCCTGCTGGTGACCTGGTCCGGAATGCCCAAATGAAAATCTGAGGCGAAGTATAACTTCTTTCCGGGGGGTAATAATATACTGATCTCTGGCAAAGGTGTAATTTTGTACCGACAAAAATAAGGATTTAGCATTAAAGGTGCCTCAATTGAGAATAGATGCTGTCAGATTGGCTTTGTGGCTATTATTATTTCCCTCGGCAGGTTTCCTATAACAGAACAAAATTAATAGTGTACCTTTGCAAAGCTCTTTGTAGAGGATATCCGGTTTTCCCCATGTCAGGTCCTGGTTAAAGGATCAATGGTGTAAACCGAAATTAATGCCTTCTGCGCTACGAAAATATATAAAATTCACAGATGAAAAATCTGAGACATGCCCCTTTGGCAGAGATAGAACAGTTGATGGCAGCATGGGGCGAACCTAAGTTTCGTGCTGTACAAATACAGGATTGGATCTGGAAAAAGCATATTGGCGCTATAGAGGAGATGAGTAACCTTTCTCAGAAGCTTCGTCAGCAATTAGCAGCTATATACCAGATTCCCAAAGTTTCCATAGACCATAGTCAATTCAGTAATGACGGAACGATAAAGAGCCGCCTTAAATTACATGACGACCGCTTTATCGAAGGTGTATTGATCCCGACAGAAAAGCGAATGACGGCCTGTGTATCTTCTCAGGTAGGATGTAGTTTAAGCTGTAAATTTTGTGCTACCGGATACCTTCCGCGCAGCCGTAACCTCAACTTTGATGAAATTGTTGATGAAGTTACTTTAATCAACGGGCAAGCGGTACAGCATTTCAACAAGAACCTGAGCAATATTGTTTTTATGGGTATGGGAGAACCCTTGCTGAATTATAAAAACGTATTGCAGGCTATTGAACGGATTACTGCTCCTGATGGCTTGGGGATGAGTCCCCGCAGGATCACGGTATCCACTGCTGGTGTCGCTAAAATGATCCGGCAATTAGGCGACGACCAGGTGCGCTTCAAATTAGCCCTTTCTCTTCATGCCGCTAACGATAAAAAGCGGGATGAGATCATGCCTATTAATGAGAGTAATGATCTTCAGTCACTTACTGAAGCCCTTAATTACTTTTATCAACAGACGGGTAATGAAATTACATTTGAGTATATTCTCTTTAAGGATTTTAATGATAGTCTTAAAGATGCAGCGGAATTGGTGAAAATTTATCGCCAGGTACCTGCTGATCTTGTGAACATCATAGAATACAACGCCATTGACCAGGCAGATTTTTCAAAGCCTGAAGAATCAGTAACGGATCAGTTCATGGCCTACCTTGCAGCCCATAGGGTCAATGCCCGTTTGCGGCGCAGCAGGGGCAAGGATATAGATGCCGCCTGTGGTCAATTGGCTAATATCAACAGAATTGTTTAACCAGGGTAGTCTTATTCAGATCGCCTTTCCTTCATAATTTATTTTCCTGCCTTTATGCAAAAAAAATCTTTTCCTTCCGATAAAAAAAATGCCGTATCCGGTTCGTCCAAGCGTGCTCAGGGTGATGATCGTAAACCCTTTAAAAATACGTCAGACAGGCCGGGTCAAAAGACCAGGGATAAAGAGGATGGGGCATCATTCCGGAAGTCATCCGGAGTAAAGCCGGGGTCTGCTTCCTCATGGAGGGATAAGGATAACGGCGAAGGAAAACCATTCAGAAAGTCTTATGGCAAAGATGGAGCAGCTTCCCCGGGAAAGAATAAATATGAAAGTAATGACCGGCCATCCCGGAAATCATTTGGTGAAAAGCCAGGGGCTGCATTCCGGAAAGACAACAGAAGTAGTGCTGACGAACCTTTCAGGAAACCTTATGGAAAGGAGGAAAGGCCTTCTTACGGAAAAAAAAGACAAGAGGGCGGAGAACGTCCGTTTCAGAAGTCGTTTGGTGAAAAAGCCGGGAATACGTTCCGTAAGGACCATGGAGGAGGAGATGAAAAGCCATACAGGAAATCCTATGGCAAAGGGGACAATAGTTCAGACAAAAAGTATGGTCCGGGAAAGGATCAGGCTCCGCGGAAGTCCTATGGTGAAAGATCCGGGTCATCCTTCCGGAACAACAAAGACCATGGTAATGAGGAAGGAAAGCCATATAAAAGACCTTATGTAAAAAGCGGAGAAAGATCTTTTGAGCAGTTTAGGGCCGACGGCAAGAATCGTTCTTCCCGTAAGCCATCAGAGGAAAGAGACACCGCTTCTCCCGGGAACGATAAAGACTATAAACGTCAGGGATCACGCTCTGAAAGCTCTTTTGGAGATAAGAGAAAAGGTGTTGCTGAGGGTGTACAGAAACCGGATCGTTATCAAAATACTTTCGGAAAAAGAGATGATGAAGAATTGATAGCCCATAAGAAAAAACAGGTGGAAAAAGCAGCCCTGAAAGAACAATCGGAGGAAGTTACTTTTACCAAAGAAGTGGATAAATGGGACGAAAAACCCGTAGAGAAAGCTTTCGGTAAAAGCGAAATAAAACGTCCGGCTAAAAAGTCGCTTAATGAGGAGGGGGTAAAACACCGCCATGATGACCAAACACGTTTCAAGAAACATTTTGATGACGAACATCCTTATGAGAAAGCATACTCTGCCACTTCAGCGGGTAATAAGCCGGCGGAACCCTTGCAGATAGAGGGTATATTGGATGAAAAAGAAATGCCCCTGAATAAATATATCGCACATTGCGATGTATGCAGCAGGCGTGAAGCTGCCCTGCTGATCAAACAAGGAAGAGTGAAGGTCAACGGGGAATTAGTGATCGAGCCGGGCCATAAAGTGACTATTGAGGATGAAGTTACGCTCAATGATGCGAAGCTGGTGATTCAAAAGAACCTGATTTACATCCTCATGAATAAACCTAAGGGTTTCATTACGACAACGGATGATCCTAAAGGGCGCCGTACTGTTATGGAAATGGTAGAAAATGTGATTGAAGAAAGAATATTCCCGGTAGGCCGTCTTGACCGGAACACGACCGGGTTGTTATTATTGACGAATGATGGGGAGTTAACCCAGAAACTGTCTCATCCCAAATATGAGATTAAGAAAGTCTATAAGGTATCCCTGGACAAAAACCTCAGTAAGGAAGATTTTGAAAAAGTGAAAGCCGGAGTGATATTGGAAGATGGAAAAGCGGAGGTGAACCAGGTTGAATACCTGGATACTAAAGCTGAAATAGGCCTGGAGATCCACAGTGGCCGGAATCGTATCGTGCGTCGTATTTTTGAATCTCTCGGGTATGTTGTAGAGAAGCTGGATCGTGTAGTCTATGCCGGTCTTACCAAGAAAAATATCATGCGGGGGAATTGGCGCTTCCTGACCAAACAGGAAGTGATTAACTTAAAACATTTAAAATAGGTGGCAATAACAGGTTGGGGATATTCGTTTTATTAGTACTTTTGAAGATAGTATGAATAAAATAAATACAAGATGGGGCTTATTGCTGGCCTCTATTGGACTGAGCCTGCCTTCTTTATTTTCTGTAGCACAAAATAGTGGTCCTGCGATAGAGCAGTGGCGATCGTTTTTACCGTATAACCAGGTTACCGGTGTGGCTATAGATGGGACTACCTTTTTTTGTGCTACCCAGTCGGGCTTTTTTACCTACGATCGTACAGAAGGGACAATGACTCCTTATAGTAAGGTGAATGGCATGAGTGATATCGGCCTGTCCGGTATTGCTATTGATGTCCAGTCAGGGTATGCGGTACTGGGCTATGTGAACAGCAATATAGACTTATTCAGGGATCACCGGTTCTATAACCTTCCTGATTTAAAGCTGGCCCAGGTGAGTGGAGATAAAACAATTCATCATATTATCGCCCGGGATAAATTTGCCTATCTTAGTTCCGGGGTCGGCCTGGTGATCATTAACCTGGACAAACGGGAGGTGAAAGAAACCGTTGCATTTTATGAGCAGACGACGGTGGCGCCGGTATATGCTACCGCCTTGTCGGATGGGTTTATTTATGCTGCCACAAGTGTTGGCCTTTTTCGTACCCCTGTAAACAATCCCTCTATACAGAATTATGCTACCTGGACAAAATTACAGGAACGGGAGCTGCATTACCTGGCGGTAACCGGTGAAGCCCTTTATGGTGCATTTGCGGATAGTGTATTTAAAATAACAACAGAAGATCTTTCTTTTGCCTACAAAACCCGGTTTCCCGTAAGCCACCTGGACCCCGGAACCGATGGCCTTTGGGTGAGTGCCGCAAAGGCAGATGGGAATAGTGGTTACGGTATTTTGCTGACCGCAGAAGGCTCTGTATCAGATTCTTTTGTTTGTACTGCTCCCAGCCAGATCCTGCAACTGGCGAATGGTGAGGTCTGGTTCGGTGACCAGGGCCGGTACCAGTTTACGAATCATCATGGCCTGCGTAAGAAAATTGATGTTACTCAGAATGAGGCTTTTTATCCCCAGGGACCTGTAACCCCCTTTTCTTATGATATTTCCGCGCATAATGGGGAATTGTGGGTAGCTCACGGAGGCAAGACCCGCGGTGGCGGGCCTTCTGAAAGCCGCGCTATGTTCTCTTCTTTCCAGAACGATACCTGGAAAAATTATCCCTGGCTAAGTGACAATGAATTTGTACAGGATTTTATATGTATCTTAAAAGATCAAAATACCGGTAAGGTTTATGCCGGTTCCTATTCGGGAGGATTGCTGGTGCTGCAGCCTGATGGGAGTTGGGAGGTATATAATAAGGGATATATGCCTAATACGTTGGGAGATACGGCTACTTATTTGCTTTCCGGGTTTGCAATGGATGAGCAGGGAAACCTGTGGATGACCAATTATAGTGCCGCTAATGAATTGACCGTCCTGACCCGGGACGGGAAATGGTACCAGGGGCGTAGTGTACAGGAGAATAACAGCGGCAATCCTACACATTCTGCTGCGGATATCGTGGTGGATGATTACGGGCAGAAATGGTTTATTGCCCCTGCCAACTCCGGTGCCATTGTATACAATGATAATGGTACCCTAGAAAATAACAGTGATGATCAATACCGTGTTTTGAGGAGTGGCGAAGGAGCCGGTAACTTACCTGAGAACAGGACTTTGTCTATAGCAAAAGATAAGGATGGCGCCATATGGATCGGGACAGCCAATGGTATCGGGATCGTTTATTGCCCGGACCAGGTCATCAGCCGGCAATGTGAAGCAACTATGAAGGTGGTAAGGAATGCAGATGGCATTGATGATTATTTATTTGTCAATCAATCCGTACGCAGTATAGCTGTTGATGCCGCCAACCGTAAATGGATAGGTACTCCTAGTGGCGCCTGGTTGGTTTCTGAAGACGGAGAAAAAATAATTTACCAGTTTACGGAAGAGAATAGCCCGCTTCCTTCCAATTATATTCAACGTATTAATATAGACCCGGTTACCGGAGATGTCTATTTCTCTACAGACAAAGGCATTGCTTCCTTTAGAAGCACAGCCACTGAGGGTGGCCTGGAAAATGAATCCCCATTATTGATCTATCCTAACCCGGTACCTTCCGGGTATGGAGGTATGATAGCCGTCCGGGGCGTATCGGAGAACGCGGATGTTCGTTTTACGGATATTTCCGGTCAGCTCGTTTATCGTACCAACGCGTTTGGCGGGCAGGCTGTATGGAATGGTAAGGACTATACCGGCCGTAAGGTGCAGAGTGGTGTATATCTTATCTTTGTCGTTAATAAAGACGGCACCCAAAAGACAACCGGTAAACTTATTATACATGAGTGATTTGGTTATACCCGAGCGATCTGGCTGGCCGGGTTCCATTCTTTACGTAATAAGCCGCATACGACGAGATCCCGCAGGAGGCCATTGGCCAGGATGCTGTCGCGTAGTATGCCCTCTATTTTGAAGCCCAGGTGATGTGCCAGAGCATTACTCCGGTGGTTGTCTGTAAGGAATTCTATTTCTAGCTTGTTAATCAGTAACTTATCAAAGCAATAGTTGATCAGCGCTGTACCGCATTCCCGCATAAATCCTTTCCCCTCTTCTGTTTTGATCAGCCAATACCCCATTTTTGCTTTTTGTAAACTATGATCCCAGTTATGCATATCAATGCCACCTATAAGATCACGTTTTTTAAAAATACCATAGGCGACGCCTTCCATATTTTTCTGCATCTGATGGGTATCCCGAATGTAATTGAGCGCATGCTCTTCTTTCAATATGCGATCCACCCATTGTAAGCCATGACGCAGGTGGCTTTTGTTATCCCGAATGACCCTAAAGAGTGCCGGAGCATCCTCCTCTGTAAATTCCCGTAGCTTAAGGTCAGGATCAACCATCATTTCATACATGCACTAAAAATAAGGTATGTTTTTTAATTTCCCAAGCATCTGTTGACAAACCGGTCGGGATTTCTTTCATCCCTCCTCCAGGCGGTACAGGGGAAACCGTGGTGTCGCCTGCTTTTTTTACCACGAGATATTGAACCCGGGTTTGTTGTTGCGCAGGTGCTTTTCATTAGTAGCTCCGGTTAAGGTCGGGTAAACAGTTATCCATATCGAATGTGCTTGAATGAGCTCAGTAAGCTTCCCTTTCTGTGGGAAGAAGTCCATTAATACCTCTCTGATCGTGTCGTTGTCCTATTACAATACCTTAAAGTACTATTGATATGTTATATTATACTAGTGATTTATAATAAAGTACTAGTGCAATGAAATAAAGTACTAGTAAAATAAAGTAAAGTAATAAAGAATTATTATAAAGTAAATAGAATTTACTGTAAAGTAATTGTATAATAGATTAATGTAATAATAAAATATCTTAATTCACTACTATATTATTATAATAAACTTTGGATATATAGTGAAGTACCTGCTTGTTATTATGATTCCTCTGTATTTTATGCTAAAGTACTTATTCAATTAGATAAAGTATAACTGAAATATATTTATCTACAAGTACTTTAATCTAATATACAAGTATTATAGCTTAAAGTATAAGAGCAATAGGGCTAAAAGGATACAGTTTCTGACGAATCGGGCACAAGAACGACCTGAATAGAGGAGGATAAGCATGATCCGGGGGACAGAAGCAACGATGTTACAGGTATCAGTATGGAAATAGGGTGGAGCGGAAGTGAATAGGCATGGGGAACCGCCCGGGCATTATGGTTTCCCCTTTTAATTAGTAAAAAGTATAATGATTGTATAGGGGATATGGAATTCTTACGTAGGGATGTTATTTTTCCTATAGAACAGGCCATTCAAGTCTTAGATTGGATGGGTTTAGGTAATGGTGGGCAAGTTAATGCTACATCTGTCCCCCTCAGTGCATTAGCTAAAGGAGTGTATCTGCTGAACATAACAAATGAAAAAGGCGTACAGCTTAAAGTGGAAAAACTGGTTAAAGCAGAATAGAAGAACTGACAATTCCCTACCTCTTGGCATACTCCTTATGGGCAGGATAGGAGGGCAACAAGTCGATTAACTATAATAGGGGCTGATCATTAAATAAACGATGACCCCGGTAACGGAGATATACAACCATAAGGGCCAGGTATAACGGGCCAGTTTTTTATGACGGGTATAGTCGCCTGTAAGGGCACGGTAAGCTGTAAATAAGATGAAAGGAAGGATGACTGCAGCAAGTATAATATGGGTAATGAGAATAAAGAAATAGATATAACGGATAATACCTGTTCCGCCATAACGGGTATCTCCGGCAAAGAGGTGGTGGCATATATAGGAGATCAGGAATAATACCGATAATAATATAGCTGTCAGCATCAGATTCTTGTGCCGGGTATACTTACGTTGCTTTACGGCAACGAGGGCTGCGATGAGTAAGAGCGAAACGACAGAGTTGATCAGGGCATTGGCTGTGGCAAAGTAATGCACGTCAAATGAAAAAGGAAATGCCGGTTGCAACACTTTACGATCTAAGGCTACTACTGCACCAAAGATGACAATGGACAGGATAATAATGATCCAACTGGCTAATTTATCGTTTTTCTTAAGAACAGGTTGTAGCATCAGGCTAAATATTGGATTCAGTTGTTATGTTGAGACGTATTATTTTCT
This sequence comes from uncultured Taibaiella sp., assembly GCA_964519735.1. GTDB lineage: Bacteria > Bacteroidota > Bacteroidia > Chitinophagales > Chitinophagaceae > Taibaiella. Next base: position 6,522 of record CAZFKK010000001.1, on the reverse strand, counting down.
TCTTTTTTCTACATTCAGGATATAGATGCCATCGGCAATCTTTTTCGTTTCTCTTTTATCCAGGCCATCAAAATAGCCCCGGATATTCCTGGCGGTATCCAATAAAACAAAGGTTTGGGAATGAGTAAAGTCCCCGGGTGTTGCATCATCCAGCAACAGGCCTAACTCATTCTTGGCATAATGAAAAATGCTGTCCTTATTGCCCGTAAGAAACCACCAGCGATCATGATCGGCCTGGAACCGGTCCGCATAGACCCTCAATGCTCCTACGGAGTCCCGCTCGGGATCTACGGAGATAGAGATGAACTGAACCAATTCTGGATTTTTCTTTACATAGGCTTGTTGTAACTCCTTCATATTCCGGCTTAATGAGGGACAAACAGTAGGGCAAGTGGTAAATATAAAATCGATAACCAGGATCTTGCCTTTAAGGTCCTTATTCAGGCTGATCTCTTTGCCTAACTGGTTCGTCAGTGTGATGTCATTAACCTTGTGGAAAATAGTATCGAGAGTGATCTCCCCTTTTTTGATTAGAGTATCTACCCTTTCCACTCTGTAATAACCCGGGATCTTCAATTTACCATCAGAGAAATAGCGGGTGATGAAATAAAAAGATAGCGGCAACGCTGCCGCTACCGCTATCCCGATAATATACTTCAAAGTCTTATTTGCATTCATTTTGGTGTGGTTATGAAGAACCAACCGGCTCTTTATTTAACAACTTCAATGTTCCTGGTATTGGCCTGGGTATTGTTCATATGTAACCAGAAAGAACCATCTGCCAGGAATGCAATGATAAACCATATAAACAAAGTAAGTGGGATGAGAATAGCCCAGACAAAGTTTTTGCGTTCATCCCCAAGGTGCATGAACACCCTCACGATCAAACCCGCTTTAACCAGGGTAAGTGCAAGGAAAATAGTCAGGATCAACCAGGAATGAACTCCTGCGAAATGAGCGCCAAGACCTATAGCTACTTCAATAATTGTTACTATGGATAGCCATAAGGTGATCTTCCAGATTCTTTTTACCTGCGTTTTGCTTTCCGCCGATTTTACATCGGTATGATGACTCATAACACCGGAATACAGCTTGGATTGATCTCCTTCGTAGAGGCTTAAAATATCGTCGTTGTGATGATGTGCAGACATTGTTTCTTTAATTCTTTAGGGTAATCGTGTGTATGTTATTATTGTCGGTTTTGAACCGGAATGACTTATAGTAAATAAAAGCAGGTGAATACAAATACCCATACCAGATCCACAAAGTGCCAGTAAAGTCCTACTTTTTCAACCATTTCATAATGTCCACGACGCTCATAAGTGCCGTTAACCGTATTGACCAACAGCATAATGTTGAAGATAACACCGCTGGTTACATGTAATCCGTGGAAGCCGGTAATGGTAAAGAAGTAATTATAGAAGTCATGGGTAGCCTGACCAGCTGCCGTAGGGTAGGCTGCCATGGTTTCTGCGACGCCTGCCTTATTCATATTGAACAGGTGTTTTACGCTTTCTACAGGTGCATCTACAAACGAACCCCACCATGCGCCTGTATGATATAGATGGGTCCATTCCCATGCCTGACAGGCCAAAAAGCAAATACCACCTATAATAGTTAGGATCATCCACCTGATCACTCCTTTTTTGTCACCGTAGTGTCCGGCATGTACGGCCAGTACCATAGTCACGGAACTGAGGATGAGGATAAAGGTCATCAAACTCACAAACATCAGAGGTAACGGGGTGCTGATCAGGTCACTGAGTACAGGGAATGAATGAAAAACTTCATTAGGATCAGGCCATACGTTGCTGGAAAAACGGGTAGTGCCATAACTGATCAGCAGTGCGCCGAAAGTAAGGGCATCCGAGATCAGAAAAAACCACATCATGATTTTACCATAACTCACGTTGAAGGGGGATTGGCCTCCGCTCCATTTTCCTGTAGTAACAGTAGCTGTAGTAGCTTGTGTCATAAAACTGTAAAATTATTTTTTAGCTCAAAAGACGCTGCAAGTTAGTGTATGTTGTTAATTTATAAAAGCAATGCGTCCGTTTTTTTTAATTTATCCTGCTTCAGTAGTCGTTTCCTTACCTTTAGAATTATTTTCTTATTGATTTAATAAGAAGAAAATAAATAAATAGATCCATAGAATATCGACGAAATGCCAGTAAGTGCTTACTATTTCATGGCCGGTTGAACTATATATTTTTTTTCTTTTATTAAGAGATTGTAGGAATAAGATGAAAAGTGCCACTACGCCTCCCAGGATGTGTAGGGCGTGGACCAATACAATGACGATCAAATATTGAAAAGACACATTGTTATCCCATACGGTGTGTTCATAAAGCTCTTTAAACCCATAATATTGCAGGATTGCAAATGCAATGCCTAATATAAAGGTAATGATGATCATGTTATTATGAAGCAGCATATTCCTTTTTTTGAAGCTACGCAAAGCTATATGTAGCGTCAGGCTGCTGATCAATATAACTGCAGTAGAAATATAAAAAGCAAGAGGTAGGTGAAAGGGAGTCCAGTTACCTTGCGACTTGCGTACGATATAGCCGCTGGTAAGACCGCCAAACATCATGATGATGCTGCCAATGGCAATCCACATCGCAAATTTCTGAGGATGAATTTTTTTTCGCTGTGCGCTTTGATTCGAAGAAGTTTCCATAATATATGATTAAGGGCTGCCAGGGCAGATCCGGTAGATTATTCTTATAATACTTTAAACCACTTTGTCAATCAACAGGGCCAGTAATACTGTGGGTAAGTATATAAAGGAAGAATACATCAGCCTTTTGGCAGATATTTTGTCATTCTTTATATAAAAAACAAATGATGCTAGGCAATATACCAGGCCGGCTCCGATGCATACCCACATGCCTGCAGTCCCCGTTAAGCCTATTTGCTGCGGTAGCATAGCCAACGGGATCAGGGTGAGGCTATAGAAAATGCATTGTAAACCTGTAAAAGATGTCTTCCCTTCTTTTGAAGGTAACATGCGGATACCAGCCTTCAGGTAGTCTTCATATCCTACCCAGGCGATGGCCCAGAAGTGTGGAAATTGCCAGAAGAACTGGATCATAAACAAAGCCCAACCACCTAGTCCCAGGCTGCCTGTAGCAGCGACCCAACCGATAAGAGGCGGTAGCGCCCCGGGAATAGCGCCTATAAAGGTAGCAATCGGGTGTATTTTCTTCATGGGCGTGTAGGCAAAGCCATAAAGCAACAGGGAGAGCATACTTAGAGCCGCGGCTGCAATATTGAAAAAGTAGGCTAAAAGAAGGACACCGGATAGCGCAGATAAAATGCATAAGGTCCAGGCTTCGGTAAGTCCCATTCTACCTTCCGGTAAGGGGCGGGTACGGGTACGCTTCATGAACCGGTCACTATGTCTTTCTAATATCTGGTTAATGATATTCGCGGCATTAGTGACCAGCATGCCTCCTGTAAACAAAATAATTACTTCCTTCCAGACAAATGGAATACCTGGTGCTAAAAGATAACCCACAACACTTGAAAACACCACCATAAAACTAAGGTTAGGCTTCATCAATTGCACATAATCCCGCATTTTGCTCATCACCAGCGGGTATTCTTTAGTCTTTATGGGCTCTTCTTTTATCATAAGATCTGTTAACGGAATAATGTAGAGCGGAAGATTTTCGGTGGCAAAGGTATCGAATTTACCATTTCGGGGCACAAGAATTTTCAAATAGAGTAGTGCAGTTTTACTGCGGGACAATGGTATGATCAGAAAATAGAAGCAACCTGATCCTTATTTGAGCGCTGATGCTTCCTGATATTCCGGGAAGTCCGGGGGGAAGTCTTAAATATTGCTTCATCCGGGTCATGTCTGATGATGGAAAATGTAGCCTGGTTTAACCCTTTCCATAAAATAAAAGCGGGAGAAAAAATCTCCCGCTTGAATTGCAGTTTAGGCTTAGTTCCGCTATGGCCAACGTTCATTATAACACCTACACTGCAAAACTTTCTCCACATGCACATGTGCGACTGGCATTTGGATTTATAAAGTGAAAGCCCTTTCCATTCAGGCCATCTGAAAACTCTAACGTCGTATCACAAAGATACAAAAAACTTTTTATGTCCGTTACTAATTTTATTCCCTTATCTTCAAAGACCTGGTCTCCGGGTTGGGGTTGATTATCAAAGTCCAGTTTATAAGAAAGTCCGGAACAACCTCCTCCTATAACACTGATGCGTAAAAAAGAATCTTCACCCATATGTTCCTGATTCTGAATTTGCAATACCCTTTCCTTGGCTTTATCACTAATGAAGATCATAAAAAGAAATTGATAAAATTAATATAATAAATTATAGTTATACTATGACTGCGTTCAGGGCTGTTACTGCATGGGTAATTTCCTGAATTACCTCATTGACTTCTTTTTCAGTCGTATAGCGTCCCCAACTTAGTCGAATAGACCCTTTTATTCTTTCGTCGCTTAATTTCATGGCACTTAATACATGTGAAGGGGTTTGACTGGCAGAGGTACAGGCAGATCCTAATGAAAAAGCGATTTGTCCATTCAGCCTGCTTAATAGCCTTTCTCCACGTATTCCTTTGAAGGAAATATTGCAAACATGGGGCAATCGCTGGTCCCTATGGCCATTTATTTTGCTGCCTTCTATACCGAGTAAGGCTTGTTCCAATTTATCTTTTAACTGGACGGAAGTAGCGACTGATGTTGATAAACACTGTTCTGCCAGGGTGCAGGCCTTACCTAAGCCTACAATTCCGGGAACGTTGAGGGTTCCACTCCTGAACCCTTTTTCATGGCCACCGCCATCAATTTGAGGCGCAAGCTGTACTCTTGGCCCCCTTCGACGAATGAATAAAGCCCCTACACCTTTAGGGCCATAGAATTTATGCCCACTCAAAGCTAACAGATCAATATTATCCTGTTGTACATCTACCGGGATTTTTCCAACAGCCTGTGTTGCATCCGTAAAAAAAAGAACTTTGTGTTCATGAGCCAAGGCGCCTATCTCTTTTATGGGCTGAAGGACACCGGTCTCATTATTGGCATACATTATCGAAATTAGCAAAGTATCGGGACGAATAGCCTGTTTCAATTCTGTTAAATTAATCAATCCATCTGAGGCCACAGGAAGGTAAGTCACTTCAGCGCCTTGATGTTCCAGATGAAAACAGGAATCCAGCACAGCCTTATGCTCGGTATGGCAAGTAATAATGTGCCGCCCTTTGGCAGCATATTTTTCAAATACACCTTTCAAAGCCAGGTTACAGCCTTCTGTTGCTCCTGAAGTAAAGATGATTTCCTGAGGTGTTCCGTTAATTAAACTGGCTACTTGTTTCCGGGCTAACTCTACGCCCTCTTCGGCCACCCATCCATAGGGATGAATTTTGCTTGCTGCATTGCCAAACTTCTCTCTGAAATAAGGCAACATAACCTCCAGTACCTCCGAAGCACAGGGAGTAGTCGCATTATAATCCATGTATATCATTCAGAACCTCCCCTATACTTTGGCTACAAAAATAAACTTAAAGTTTTACTTTCGCCCTTTTATCCTTATTGCCTGTTTTGATTTTCGTATTACTAAAAACTATTTAACATCCCGCACATGCTTCGAATTGAACATATTGGTATTGCAGTGGATAGCCTTTCAAAATCTGTCCCTTTATTTGAGTCCTTATTGAATACTCCTTGTTACAAAACGGAATCGGTGGAAAGCGAGGGGGTGCATACGGCCTTCTTTCAACAGGGCGAAACTAAAATAGAATTGCTGGAAGCAACAACTGCAGGTAGCCCGATTGCTAAATTTCTGGAAAAGAAAGGCCCGGGCATGCATCATGTGGCTTTTGAGGTGAAAGATATTCTATCAGAAATGAAACGTTTATCCGGAGAGGGTTTTGTTTTACTCCAGGAGCATCCTAAGGTCGGAGCCGACAATAAACTGGTCTGTTTTCTACACCCAAAAAGCACCAATGGGGTGTTGATTGAATTGTGCCAGGAAATTAAGATAGAAAATTAAAGGTATAGCATAGTAGTTGCCTGATTTCATGCGCCGGATCAGGAAAGGAATATACCCTTTTTTATTTTATACGTTTGCATAATTTTGATAACCGGCCCGAAGAAATGATTTGATCAAGTCCTTTTTGTACATCTGAGAAAGTATTACGGTTACCACAGTCGTATAAGGTGATAAGCGGGTTAGTATCTATGGTCATTTTCCTTAATTCATCTATTGATGGAGGCCGGGTCAACGCTGCATATTCTTCATAAGTTAACTTAAGATAAGCAACATGGAGGCCGATACCTCTATTGTCTAATAAATACCCCTCCTTTAACGTTGATGGTTCCGGTTGATGTCTTAAATCCCGGGGATCCGGGTAAGAAAGTATTTCCTTTTTATCTGCAGAAAGTAAAATGGGTACCAAATTATTGTAATTGTTCTTTGTTTTATATACTAAAGTGGCCGGCCCGGGTGTGAATTGGGGTGTAGGCAGTAGCTGAGCGGAATCTCGGG